>NZ_JBWYIT010000009.1:0-152706 GCF_056779875.1 Acinetobacter sp. ANC_7634
GTAATGCTGTCACTTTTGTTTGTGCTTCTGTTTTCGCAGCAAGTGCATCATCACGTACTTGAGTCAGTGCAGTAAGTTCTGTTGGGGTGATTAAACCATCTGATTCCGCATCTGCTAGTGCTTGCTCTGCCTCAGCATATGCTGCTTCAGCCGCCTCTACTGCCTCTGTTGCTTCTTCAAGTGTAATATCTTCGCCGTCTGGTACGCCATCACCATCTGCATCATTGACTTCAGGTAAGTCAATATTTACAAGAGCATCTAGACGATCTTGTAAACCATCTTTAATCGCTCCATTTGGCAATACATTTACCTTATCTTGAGCAACTTCTTTTGCATCAAGTGCAGCCTGTACTTTCTGTTCAAGAATACTGAGTTCAAGCGGGTTAATTAAGCCATCTTTTTGAGCCAAAGCTAAATTATTAAGAGCTTCAGCATATTTAGCTTCAGCTTCTTCTACAGCTGACTGCGCTTCCTGAATCGCTTCTGGTAAGCCATCTACAATGCCATCACCATCTGCGTCATTTACTGCAGGCAAACTTATGTCAGTCAGATCATCTAATCGATTTTGAAAGGCATCTTTCTGTTCCTGAACAGATTCAGGTAGAGCATTTACTTTACTTTGAGCAGTTGACTTAGCAATTTGTGCCTGCTCTAAAGCATTCTGTAAAGCATTAAGCTCTGTTGGATTAATTAATCCATCACGATTTGCAACAGTTAAAGCATTTTCAGCAGCTGCATACTTTGCTTCTGCCTCCGCAACAGCCAACTCTGCTTCAATGAGTGCTTCAGCGATATCATCTACGATACCATCATCATTTTCATCATTAATTTCAGGTAGGATGATATCCACTAAATCTTCAAGACGTTCCTGCAAAGCATCTTTTTGAGATTGAACTGATTCTGGTAATAAATTTGTTTTAGTTTCTGCTAAGGCTTTGGCACTCTCGAAAGCCTCTTTAGCTTGATCTAATTCCGCTCTTTCAGCAGGTGTAATCAGGCCGTTTTCATTCTTCTCTAAAATTAAATCTTTTAATGCTTCGTACGCTTGTTCAGCATTGGCTACAGCTTCTTCAGCATCTAGTAAAGCTTGCTCGAGATCATCTGGTACACCATCACCATTTTGATCATTAATTGCTGGCAACTCTTCATCAACCAAATCATCTAGTCGATCTTGTAAATCAGATTTTGCCTCGCCATCTACCAAGTTATCGACTTTATCTTGAGCAGCATCTTTAGCATCCTTCGCATCTTGTAATGCTTCCTCTAATTCAGCTTTTTCCTCGGGAGTAATTAACCCATCATTTAATTTATCTTCAATCAAATCTTTAAGATCTTGATAAGCTTTCTCTGCATCATTAACGAGCTGTTTTGCTTCTTCTAATTCATCGTTAATTGGTGGTTCTGGTTCCGGCGATACAGAATTAGATTTTTTATCAGAATCACTCATATTATCTGCAATAGCAACTACTCCAGCAGCTAATCCCCCTGCAATTAACCATGGAGTTAACCCTGTCAAAGCTGTACTTGAGTTTCCAGCGATAAGTGCTGAAATATCATCAATTGGATAATATTTAATAGTCGAAGCTATTTCATTGGCAGCATCTGTGAACTCAACCCAATAAAGCTGACCATTGTCATTAAATAAAATATTATGACTATTTAAGGGATCGTCAAAATAACTTTCTACAACTAATTGTTCGCCATTTTTAAAATTAATAACTAAAGAATTTCCTTCTTTCTGAAAGTTTAAGACCTCTTCGATTGATGCATCAATTTTCACAATTGAGTTCTGGTTTAATACGATTTTATTAGCAGTAGTCTTTTCTAAAACCGCCCCATCGTTTTTTGATAGTATTTCTAAATTTTTCATGACGTCACCCAGTATTATTAAGATATTCTTTAACCCTCTATTTTTTTATCAGATTGAGAATCAATGTAAACGTCATAAAAAGTCAGTTGAAAATCAACAAAAATTCATAGTTAAAAAAAAATTTTTACACCCCATTCGAGATTCTTAAAGCAATGTTTTTATTGAAAATATTAATTTTTGAAAAAAATCACTATTTATAAATTAATTGTGAAAAAAATATCAATATTTATCTTTTTATATAAATTAGACACAAAATTTTTAAATATTGCAAAAAAATACCAGAAACAAAATTACACTATTAATTAATTAAAGTTACATAATAAAACCCAATGAAACAATATTTTATCTCTTGAAACAAATTAAATTTTATTTATTTTCAAACACTTATTTTTACTAATTTATTTTTCCTATATAAAACATAAGGTTGGAATTAATAGTTTATTTCAATTTTTTTATTCTTATTACTTCGAAATAACTTAAAAAATGGCCAAAAACACCATTGCAATGTGGAAGTTAAAATATATTTATAGAAATTTTCCAGCCGTTAAAATATTGTTTTATATTGATAATTTAAAAATCAGTTTTAAGTTATTAAGTTACTTTAAAATCAAAAACCGAGATTTAAATCTCGGTCTTTTAGATTCATTGATATTTTAGTTTGGAATTCTTAGAACCTGTCCCGGGAAAATATCATCGGCATTTTTAAGTAATGGTCGGTTTGCTTCAAAAATTTTGTTGTACTGATTTGCATCACCATAAAACTCTTTAGAAATTTTTGAAAGATTATCCCCTGATTTTACTGTATAGAATTTACTTTCAGGCTCTGGAGATGAAACAGTAAGTTGGTCATCGACTTGAGCAACATGATCAATATTTCCCACAGCCAAGATGATCTTTTCACGATCTGCTTGAGTTTGCACTTGTCCTTTTACAGTCGCTAAATCACTGCTTGCATTATAAGTCACAGACAGTCCTGTTACTGGTAAGCCAAGTGATTTAATATGCCCCAATAATTTATTCGCAACTTCTTGAGCAGATGGCTCTGCTGGCGTTGCTGGTGTAGCTTGTTGCTCAGCTGGTGCGGTATTCTTTTTCCCAATACCTTTCACAAAATCAAAAAGACCCATTGTTATTCTCCTATTGTTATTTCAGTTTGGTGATCAAATAATTTAGATCCCTTAATTTTTATACAGAAGAACTATACCTAACGCCGTTATCTTTCTTAAACTTAAGGTAACTTAATGTAATATTGCAATTTAATCCTTAATAAAAAAAAGCCACCATAAAGGTAGCTTTTAAGTTCGAAAAGAACTGAATCTGATGATTAAGCTAATTTCTTAGTTACATAATCGATAGCAGATTGAACAGTTGTAATTTCGTTAGAGTCTTCATCAGGAATAGTAATGTCGAAATCATTTTCGAAAGACATTACAAGCTCAACTAGATCTAGAGAGTCAGCACCTAAGTCATCCATGAAAGATGCTTCGTTTTTAATCTCTTCAGCTTTTAAGCCAAGTTGTTCAGCTACTGCTTGTTTGATACGTTGTTCGATATCGCTCACAGGAATTCTCCTCATTGCTTGTGGCGGCGTATAATGCCTATAGTTTAATTGAATCTTGATATATTTGAAAGTTTATACATCGCATTACGCCATGTATAAACCGCCATTCACGTGTAATACCGTACCAGTAATGTAACTTGCTTTATCAGAAGCAAGGAAACTTACTGCATTTGCGATATCTTGAGGCTGACCAAAACGGTTCAATGCCACTTGATCACTCATTTTTTTCTGAATTTCATCACTTAACTGTTCAGTCATCTCAGTTGCAATAAAGCCAGGCGCGATACTATTGACAGTAATTTGACGACTGCCCATTTCTTTAGCCAAACTGCGGCTAAAAGCTTCAATCCCAGCCTTCGCAGCTGAATAATTTGCTTGACCTGGATTTGCAAAATGCGCAACGACAGAACTAATATTGATAATTCGTCCAAATCTCGCTTTCGTCATACCTTTCAATACACGTTTAGAGAGACGGAACACTGCTTTAAGATGAATATTTTGGATATCATCCCAATCATCTTCAGACATACGAAGCAGTAGATTATCTTTTGTGATACCTGCATTATTCACAAGAACAAGTACAGGACCAAAACTTTGTTCAATATCTGTAATGAGTGCATCAATTGCAGCTCCATCACGAACATCGAGTACTTTTCCTGCACCATGTTCAGCAAATTGTGTAGATAATTTTTCAGCACCAGAATCAGATGTAGCCGTACCTACAACAAAAAAGCCATCTTCGATCAGCTGTTGTGCAATCGCAGCACCAATACCACGGCTTGCACCTGTCACTAACGCGACTTTACGTTCCTGCGTCATGCAATTTTCCCTTCTGCAACTAATACAGTATTTAAAGCATCTTCTAAACGAGATTTAGTATCTAAAGGCAATGCTTTTTCAACATGTGCTAGACGTTTTGCTAAATTTGTTAATACATTCCCAGGACCACATTCAACAACATAGCTCACATCTTGATCAGCCAATACTTGAAGTGTTTTAGTCCATTGGACAGACTGATAAAGTTGTGATGTCAACGCTGTACGCAATTCATCAACACTGTCAGCCACTTGTGCATTGACATTTTGAATCACTGGAATGCGAGGTAATTGAATATCAACATCTGCTAAAGCTTTGGCAAACTCTGCTGCCGCTGGCTTCATTAATGAACAATGTGATGGTACTGATACTGGTAACGCAATTGCTTTTGCACCTTGCTCTTTTACCAAAGCTATTAACGCTTCAACTCGTGAAGTATCACCTGCCACCACAACTTGACCCTGTGCATTATAGTTTGCAGCCTCCACCGAACCCTCACCTTGAGCGGTGACTTGAGCACACAGTTCTACAACCTTAGCATCATCAAGACCAAGAATCGCAGCCATAGCACCTTGCCCCTGAGGGACAGCATCTTGCATCAACTTACCTCGTAAGTTCACCAATTTAACTGCATCTTTTAAGCTTAAAGATTCTGCAGCAACCAATGCACTGTATTCACCCAGTGAATGTCCCGCTAAATATTTAGGAACGACACCACCAAGCTCTAACCATACACGCCATAAAGCAATGCTTGCTGTGAGCAGTACTGGTTGTGTAAATTCAGTTTGGTTTAACCCTTCACCACTTTGCGCAATGTGCCATAAATCAAAGCCGAGTGCTTCAGAAGCTTCAGCAAACGTTTCTTGCACACTACTAAACTGTTCTGCAAGCTCCGCTAACATTCCTGCTTTTTGAGAACCCTGTCCAGGAAAAACAAATGCAGTTTTGGTCGCAAGAACGGCTTGCTCGAGGCGTTTAGCAGACATATAAAAATCCTTTATTCAGAGCTTGACTATTCAATTTTGATTAATTTCGATCATCTTGAACATCAAACTCAAGTCTTAACTGATTTGATGGAGCGAAATTTATCATTAAAAAAAAGCTTTGGTAATTGCCAAATACAACAAAAAATAGAAATAAAAAAAGGGAGCTTACGCTCCCATTTTTTCTACTAAGCTTGACGCTTAATACATCACCAATTATTCAGCATCAGCTGCTTTAGCGAATAATTGGCGACCACGGTAGACACCATCTTTAGTTACGTGGTGACGACGGTGAGTTTCACCAGTCGTTTGGTCTACTGTTAATGCATTCTCGGTTAAAGCGTCATGTGAACGGCGCATGTCACGGCGAGAGCGACTTTTACGGTTTTGCTGAACGGCCATGATGGCTCCTTACAAAGATCGAAAAAATGGATCAGAACAAATTCGATTGTCTTATACCTAAGAGTATAACACAAAAATTAGTTAAGTTTACCCTTCAAAGCTGCCAAAACACCAAACGGATTATCTCGTTTTTCTTCAACAACTTCTTCTTGGGCAGGTTGATGCTTATGCTCACAAGACTCATGTCTTGGCGACAAAGGAATCAACAATAACAATTCATCTTCTATGAGAGAAAGTAAATCAGCGGTTGCAGGTGCATCAAATGAACCTTTTGTCGTTGCTTCACTCTCACCTAAGACGATGAAATCAGCATCCTCATCCAAGCGCTCTATCAGTGACTCATCATCGACTAAAGCCAGATGAAAGTCCAATTCGAGAGGTAATTCAACAGTATCCAAACAACGTTGGCATTCCATTGGAACCTTCGTTTCAACACTACCATCAAGCCAAACGATACGATGATACGCATCCATTGATAGCTTACAGTCTATGTTGATCAATTGATTATCAATTGACCCAACAGCTTCACGGGATATACGAACAAAGCGCGACAATGGCAGTGTACCTGACCATGTGAAGCCCTGTTCAGCCCATTTAAACGGCTCAATCTGTGCCGGAAAGGTATTTGCTGACATAATTAAGGCGGCAATTCTACAAATTCATAAGTACTCTGTCAAAGATTAAGATACAATTTTGCACTTATTCAGACAGATCATTTGGGTTAATCAAGTCATGCATCAGTTGCAGCCGCAACCTGAAGTCACAACTTCATTACAGTTACACTATCCTTCGACCTCAAATTTGACCGATCACTTAGACCGCGTGCAACTCGCACCTTGGGTAAATCTGCAAACAGAAGCTCAACAGGTAGACTGGCTTATCTTACACTTTAATCATTGGTTTTCCCACTTAAATGTCACATTAGTCAAAGGCGACTTTGAACCTGAATACTTCCCTGCCTCAGACCAACAACCCGCTCGCATCCAATTCGCACATGGATTTTTCAATAGTGCTTTACATGAAATAAGTCATTGGACAATCGCAGGAGATCATCGTCGCACTCTTCCTGATCTTGGCTACTGGTATGCACCAGATGGTCGAACCGCTGAACAACAAGCCCTATTTGAACAAGTCGAAATTAAACCTCAAGCAATAGAATGGATGTTTGCCACAGCCTTTGGTCGAAAATTCCGCGTTTCTCTGGACAATTTAACGGGTGAAGGTGGTGATGGACAGTCTTTTAAAGACAATGTTTATGCTCAAGTACAGCGCTATTTTTCAGGTGACGCTCAGCTTCCAAGAGATGCTCAACACTTTATTCAGTGCATCTGTAAGTGTCTCAGAAGTGGCAAAACATTACATTTGGATGAATTTTCTCGTGCATCGCTAGATTAAGTCTAGTAAATATATATTCATGACATTGAAGTGAATGTCTATGCACGCAATAATACGAAAAAATAATCAGGAGAAAATAAAATGCTTCATTTAAGAGTACATCCTGACAATCCACAATCTCGACTTATTACTCAAGCAGTAGAAAGAATACGTGCAGGCGATGTCGTGGTTTATCCAACAGATGCGGCCTATGCCATCGGATGCCAAATTGGTAATAAGCAAGCAATGGAACGAATTGCTCAAATCCGTGATCTTGGTGCTAAGCATCAATATGCGATCTTATGTGCGGATCTCTCAGATATTGCAACGTATGCAAAAGTGGATAATGCAACTTATCGTCTGCTTAAAAATAATACACCTGCGATTACCACCTTTATTTTGCAAGCGACAAGTGAAGTCCCTCGTCGCTTGATGCACCCCAAAAAGAAAACCATTGGTTTACGTGTACCGAGCAACCCAGTCTGTCAAATGCTTCTTAAAGAGCTGGGTGAGCCTTTACTCACCAGCACCCTGATTCTTCCAGGTCAAACTGAGCCTTTGGATGATCCATATGAAATAGAACAACAATTAAGTAAAAGAATTGATGTTTTTATTGATAGTGGACTTGGCACATTAACAACAACAAGTATTGTTGATCTCTCAGGAAGTCAACCTGAAATTATCCGCCGTGGCGTGGGTGATGTGAGTGCTTTTGAGTAAAATGCCTCACCATTCATCTCGCTTTATTTAATTTACGCTGATTTTTCTTTATAAATTACTTGGAGGGTCTTTATTTGTTGACCCTCTTGCGTAAAGTTGCTTGGTTCAAGCCAAGCTAAATAACTTTCTTTTAAAGTCAGCCACTCTTCATCCAACATTGAAAACCAAAGCGTGTTTCGGTTTCTTCCCTTGACCACTTTATGTTGTCTAAACATTCCTTCATATTGAAAACCGAATCGTAGCGCGGCTTTTTTGGAAGCTAAGTTCAACTCATGACACTTCCACTCTATACGCCTAAATCCTAAAGTAAAACACTCATTCAACAGTAAAAATAATACTTCTGTAGCAGCTCTAGACCGTTTTAAATCTGCTGAGAAGTATACATTCCCAATTTCAACCACTCCATCATCCAACCCGATATTCATCAATGCGATCCACCCCACTGGTTTTTTCGCTATGCGAATAACATAATAAATATTCCCTTGTGTACCAAATTACGATGAGAGTTTATATGACAAATCTTCAATCGAAGTTGGCGCATCGTAAGGCAAATAGGTAAAGCTTGAAATAAACTCATCTGTAATCTTGAGTGGGAATAGATCTCTTGCAAGCTCTTCAATATTTTGAATTAAATTTAAGGGATATAAATTTACATACGTTCCACTCAACGCTTTGAATGAGTCTATAGGGTGAGTATATGAGTGAACTTTTATACCTACACTTTGTTCATATACATTTTGTTCTACTTTTTGAAAATTATTCATACTCTTTTACTTCTCGTCGAATACACGCTAACAATGAATACCAGTTTACATTTATTAGTTAAAACACTAAATATATCTATATAACCTTAAAAAATACTACCTATTTATTTCAAATTTTTTATCGTAAAACTGCGGATAAAGATATATTCAGCACTCGATTTAATTTAGAATACCCATATTGTTTTTATGCTATTCGAATCACTGTCCTTTTACTGATTTCGATATGTGATCTCCTGAATCGCCCAACATGCTTTTGAAAATTCGCGTGGCTAATAATTGTAATGACTCAAGCTATCCATAATCCCATGGACGCACTTCCACACATCCGTGTTTTAGATGAGTGGCAAGATACGATTCCTGAAGATTTATATATACCGCCTGCAGCATTCGAAATTCTATTAGAACATTTCGAAGGACCACTCGACTTTTTAATTTACCTCATCCAAAAAAACGGTTTCGATCTACTTCAGCTCGATATAGCTCCGATTGCAACGCAATATTTGTCATATATTGACAGTATGAAGTCACTCAATATTGAGTTGACCGCAGATTATATGGTGATGGCGGCTTTATTAGCAGATTTAAAATCACGCTTACTGCTGCCTAAACCTAAATCAATTCAAATTGAAAAAGATCCAAAACAAGAATTAATAGATCGTTTAGAGACATATTTAAGGATCAAGCAAGCTGCTGAGCGTCTCGGTCAAATGCCTATTTTGGACCGTGATACTTTTCTACCCAACGTTAGCCTTGGACAAATTAATACAGTAAATGAAGGTTATGAAGCCTCTCTTCTGCGCGATGCTATGTTTTGTATTTTTAATCGCCCAGAGCCTGTTACACACCAGATTACTCAAGAACCTGTTTTGCTTGAAGAACGTATTGCCTATATTGAACAGATGACAAAATCAGGTGAGGTTTTGAAATTTGATCAACTTTTAAAACCAAGTCAAGGTCGCATGGGGTTAGTGGTGACGTTTATGGCAATATTAGAGCTAACACGTCAGCAAAAAGTTCAAATTATTGCATCAGGTATTGAAGCCCCGCTGGCAATTCAAGGGGTAATGATATGACCATTGATCAATCAAACTCCTTTCAAGTTGATGAGTTACACCACGAAGTGCTCATGCAGCTCGAAGCTATTATTTTTGCCAGTGAAGCGCCTGTTTCTATTGCACGCTTAAAAGAGGCATTTCAAAACCAATTTTCCAAACAACAACTGCGCGCCTATTTACAACAGCTTGCAGTGTTACAACACGGTCGTTCAATTGAGCTGACTGAAACAGCTCAAGGTTTTCGCTTTCAAGTTCGTGCTAAGTATCGACAAGTGATTGCACAAACTTGGCCAGAACGTCCAACTAAATTATCACCATCATTGTTAGAAACTCTAGCAGTGATTGCTTATCATCAGCCCGTTACCCGAGCCGATATTGAGCAAATTCGAGGAGTCACGAATAACAGTCAGCAACTCAGAACGTTATTCGATTGGAACTGGATTAAAGAGTCTGGTTTCCGGGAACTTCCAGGAAGACCCGCGTTGTTGGTTACAACGCCACAATTTTTAAATGCTTTTGGTTTAAGTGATTTAAATCAACTGCCTCCCCTACAGGATGCCAAGGAAGCTTTTATGGCATTGGATGCTCACGCACCCAAGTCGTAAATAGGTGAACTGTTGATGATTATTTCTAAGGTTATGCTGTTATGAGTGAAAAATTGCAAAAGGTATTGGCACGTGTAGGTTTGGGCTCTCGCCGCTATATGGAAGAAGTCATTGCTGCCGGTCGTGTTAGTGTCAACGGTCAAGTTGCTCAAGTAGGTGAACGTATCGAACCAACCGATGAGCTTCGTATCGATGGTCGTAAAGTACAGTTCCAAATTGAAGATGAAATCCGTCGTCGTGTATTGATTTACTACAAACCTGAAGGTGAAATCTGTTCACGTAACGACCCTGAAAATCGCCCAACTGTATTTGATCAATTACCATCAATTCCGGGTGATCGTTGGGTCATGGTTGGTCGTTTAGATATCAACTCAACAGGATTATTACTTTTCACAAACGATGGCGAGCTTGCAAACCGCTTAATGCATCCATCTAGTGAAATTGAACGCGAATACGCTGTACGTGTGATGGGTGAAGTGACCCCTCAACTGAAAAAGAACATGACAGATGGTGTCATGCTCGATGATGGTCCAGCAAAATTTGAGTCATTCTCTGAAATTGGTGGTGAAGGGATTAACCGTTGGTATCAAGTGGTTGTAAAAGAAGGACGTAACCGTGAAGTACGCCGCATCTTTGAATCACAAGGCTTGAAAGTCAGCCGTCTATTACGTACACGTTATGGTACAGTCATTCTGCCACGAGAATTACGTACAGGTCGTTGGATTGAACTTGATAAAAATGACATTGATAACTTAACTAAGTCTGTTGAGCTCAAACCACGCCAAGGTACTGGTCTTTACGGTATGGCGAAACGCCGCAATGAACGTATGCAAGAGAAACCACTTGCAGCACGTCGTGGTGGTTATTTACGCCAACAACGCCGTGACGAAGGCGAGCATCAAGAACCACGCCGTGACTTCCGTCAAGGTGGTGCTGATCAAAGCCGCAGTGATAATCGATTTAACAATCGCGCACCGCGTCAAGAAGGCTCAGAAAACCGTTTCAATGCACGTGCGCCACGTCAAGAAGGCTTTGAGAATCGATTCAACAATCGTGCCCCTCGCACTGAAAATCAGGATTTCCGCAATAAGCGTCCTGAAAACAAAGGTGAAGTAAACGGCAATTCTGTTGATTACAAACCACGTAATGAAAATAAATTTGGTCAACGCAAACCTTTTGGTATTAACAAAGGCTTTAAGAAGTTCTAATTTTTTAAATCCCTAAAAAAACCGCTCAATAGAGCGGTTTTTTTCATTTATTCAATAAAAGGAATATCAATCCATTTAGCAGATGGAAAATGTTGCGATAAATACTTTTTTAAGTAGGCAGATGTATCACGTGAAATAAGCTCATCGTCAGATTCAGCATTCAAATTATATGCTAGAGCATATAACTCAAGCCCACGATGCTTCAGTGCCTCTAAGCTCAACAAAGTATGGTTGATGCTTCCCAAACGCCCCGAACTCACCAAAATTATGGGATATTTTTTATCCACTAAATAATCAATGGTTAAATATTGTGTTGTTAGAGGGACCATCAAGCCACCCGCCCCTTCAAGCAAAACAACTTCATATGAAGAGGACAACTGTTGAGTCGCTTGTTCAATTTTAGCGAAATCAATACTTCGCCCATCTATACGTGTCGCTAAGTGAGGCGATGCAGGATAACTGAAAATTTCAGGCATAGTGAGTTTTTGAGTATCTTCCTCTAACCAACCACATCCCATAATTTCACGATGTTTTTCAATATCTTCAGAAACATCCACATTACCCGTTTGAATTAATTTCTGAGTAATGACATTCCGCCCTTGTTCACGCCAATTTTTTGCTAAATAACCAGTGACGTATGTTTTTCCAATTCCAGTATCAATACCGCTCACAAAGTAGATTTGAGCACTCATGACTTACTCCGTGCGATAAAAAATATAGGGTGATACGTTAAAGGATAGACAAGATTCTCTTGCTCATCAGTCGCAATAAATTGTCGGTAACCTAGATAAAACTGATTCAAACTTTGCTTCGTCCAACGAAACCCCTGTGAGGTTGCCGTCACACCTGTGGCCTGTAAATGTTTTAGGACCAATTTTGGGTGCGCGAAGTGTAATTGAGCCAATTGTTGTTCACAGTGCATCACTTCAAATCCGTTCTGCTCTAGTAAGCTTTTAATTTGGCTTTGATCAAAATATTTTAATCCTTGTCCAGTTAAGGATTTAATTTCTTTTAAGTTCTGAGGCCCATAAGTTGAAAAGCAAAAATAACCATTGGGCTTTAAAGCCGAATAAATTTTCTGTATCAATCTTTCAAACTCAGACATCCACTGTAATGCAGAGCTTGAGGCACATAAATCAAGGTCTTTGGGTAACTCAATTTTTTCGACATCACCAATACGCCACTCGACAGGCTGATGATGACTGAAGGTATGCTCAACATCAGCATATAAATCATTCAAAATGACTTGATCCATTTTAAAATGATGAAACATCTCTTGAGTTAGATTTCCAGTTCCACATCCAATTTCAAATACTTTAGCAAGCTCAGAAGATGAAACATAAAGACGCATCAGCTCGCTTAAATGCTTCGCTACATTTTGTTGAATACGTGCCTGATCTGCATAAGTCCAATGCGATTTTGCAAATCGAGTAGCAATCATTTCTTTTTGAATAAATTTGTTCAACATAGAGTCATTCATAATTGTTCTTTCAACCGCTCCAATTCATCTTGATTCAGCTGAGAATTCATACAAATTCTCAGGCGTGAACTTCCTTGTGGAACCGTTGGTGGCCGAACCGGCAAAATATAAAAACCAGATTGTTGTAATTGTTGTGCGCGCTCAAGTGCACGCTGAGAATCACCTAAAATTAAAGGAATAATCTGCGAGCTTGAAGGACATTCGTAACCTTGCTCAAGAATATATTGACGCAGTTGCAGACTCAAATCACTTAAATGAGCACGTTGCTCCTGCATTTTTTTCATTTTATTCCAAATAAAATGCGTCCAAGCCATGTTGATGGGTGGTTGTGCGGTACTAAAAATCAAAGAGCGCATTTTGTTGATTAAATAATCTTTTAAGATTGGATGACACACAATGTATCCACCAACAGATGCGAGTGCTTTCCCAAATGTTCCGACCAAGAAATCGATATCATCTATGACAGCATATTGTTCAGCGCAACCGAGTCCTTGCTTCCCCCGAACACCAATAGCATGTGCTTCATCTACATATAACATGATTTTACTGAACTGATATTTCAGACTCACCAACGCAGTTAAATCAGTTTCATCACCATCCATACTAAAAATTGATTCAGTTACCACAATGATTCTTTGATACAAGGGATCATCATGATATTGCTCGATCAATTGCTTTAAATGAAGCAGATCATTATGTCGATAACGTATCAGCTTCGCTTTACTTAAGCGAATCCCATCAATCATGCTGGCGTGAATCAATTTATCCGAAAGAATTAAAGTTTGACTATCAGCAATCGCAGGCAGAATACCAATATTCATGTGATAGCCACTGTTGAATAACAGAACTGCCCTTTGATTGAATGATTGACTCATGTCATATTCAAATTGCTCATATTCAGGATAATTTCCTGTGAGTAACCTTGAAGATGAAGAGCTCATTCTTTTTGAATCTGCTGAACAGTAATCAAAAAATGCTTCTCTTATTTGTAGATCTGACGCAATCCCTAAATAATCATTACTCGAAAGATTCAACATTCTCTGTTGCTGAAACTCAACCCATTTTCCATACTGAACGATGGATTTAAACTGCCGAAAATTTCCAGTTTGTTTTAATGAGTCTAACTGCTCTGCGTAGTGATCCAACAGATTCATCTCATTTCCTCTGCAAGCTCCATCACAACACTCACCAACTGCGTTAGTAATTCAGTGAGTTCGACATCTGAAATCACAAAAGGCGGCATGACATAAACTAATTTTCCAAAAGGACGAATCCACACGCCTCGTTCTACGAAACGCTGTTGCAGCGTTTTCATATCAACATTTTGTTTAAGTTCAACAACACCGATAGCACCGAGCACACGAACATCTTGAATATGCGCTTGATCATCTAATCTATGTAAATAATGTTTTAGAATTTGCTCTATTCTTTGAATATTGGACTGCCAATCTTGTGACAATAAAAGCTCAGTACTCTTTAAGGCGACAGCACAAGCCAAGGGATTCGCCATAAATGTAGGTCCATGCATAAATACGCCAGCTTCACCAGAGCTGATCACTTCAGCGACATGTCGCGTGGTCAGTGTTGCAGATAAAGTCATATACCCACCGGTCAGCGCCTTACCAATACACATGATGTCTGGTTCAACTTGAGCGTGTTCCCAAGCAAATAATTTACCTGTTCGTCCAAACCCCGTGGCAATTTCATCAAATATCATTAACACCTGATATTGATCGCATAGCCTCTTGGCTTCGCGTAAATATTCAGGATGATAGAAACGCATGCCTCCAGCACCTTGCACAATCGGCTCAATAATCATGGCAGCGATAGTGGCATGATGGTTTTTTAAAGTTTCTGCCAATACAAGAGTATCTGCTGGATTCCAATCTTCATCAAATCGAGTCTGCGGTGCAGGAACAAAATAACGAGAAGGCAAGCTAGAACCAAAGACCTGATGCATCCCTGTGACGGGATCACAAACTGACATTGCATTCCATGTATCACCATGATAACCAGAACGCGTCGTGATAAAACTGGTTTTATCTTTCTTATCTTGTGCGGTCCAATATTGAACTGCCATTTTCAATGCGACTTCAACGGCGACAGAACCTGAGTCCGCATAGAATATTTTATCTAATTGAGGTGGGGTAATTTTTAATAACGTTTTCCCTAATTCAATCGCAGGATCATGAGTAAGCCCACCAAACATAATGTGTGACATGTGCTGCAATTGATCCGACACAGCTTGATTAAGTTGAGGATGGTTATACCCGTGAATGGCACACCACCAAGATGACATACCATCAATGAGTTGACGACCATCTTCAAGTTCAATCATCACCCCTGTAGCCTTTTTCACTTTATATGTCGGCAGTGGGTTTAACATCGAAGTATAAGGGTGCCATAAGTGTGATAAATCGAATTCGTCAACCATCCTGGAAGAGTGTCCTTATTAATCTAGACAGAGCATAACGCGAATTATTTTTGTTATGAATTGCCTGATTAGACAATATTCATCAGGATTTCTCATTCTTTCTTAGATATTGAACGATTTTGTCACTTAGTTGTGTAGCTCTAAAAATTGAAAAGCAGTGAGAACCTGGGATAATTTCGAATTTAAAAAACTTTGCATCTATCTTTCGGATATTATCTAGAACTTTGTTACTAACTAATCCATCATCATCAGCAAATACATGTAATTGTTTTCCGACATAATTTTTCAATATCTCGACAGTATTAAGATGATATAGTAAATCCAAGCCCTGCTTTTTTAAATCTAGCTCTTCACTCGTAATTGAATTTTGCAAAGATTGCCAATCTTGTTTAGCAGTTTGGCTGCCCTGTGAGACCAGATAACAAAATCGCTTTAAAGTGGTCATGGGGTCATTTTCAAAAGATTCTCTAAAACTTTGAAAAGTAGAAAGCGGCATACCTGTAGACCAGCGTTCATTGGCAACAAAGCAAGGATTCGATGCTAAAGTAATTAACGTTTTTGCCTGACCTGAAAGCTCGAAAACCTTTTGGGTGAGCAACGTTGCTAATTGCCCGCCTAAAGACCACCCTATAATGACATCGACTTTTTTAGCTAACTCTACATGTTTAGATAATTCCACAGGATCGAGTGCATTAAAGATATTAATCAGATCGATTTGAAATCCTGCCATATCCAAAGTAGTTTTTAAGTTTTCAAGTGGTTTTGTTCCGAGTCCCCAACCGGTAATTAATAAGATTTTACTCATGATTGCCAATCCTTAGCTGATCGTTTTCGGTCAGTATATAAAGCCAAGCACAATAACTCATTGAGCAAATCATTCAATTTCACTTTGATTTTTAGATAATTATTAAAAATGAGTCAATTCAGACAAAACTCAGGTATAAAAAAACCCAGCCTTGCTGGGTTTTAACTTACATTTGAGACTGAATATAGTTTTGTAAACCAATTAGTTCAATTAAGCGAAGCTGTTTTTCCAACCAATAAGTATGATCTTCTTCGGTATCCGACATTTGTTGACGCAACATATCACGTGTCACGTAATCGCCTTTTTCCTCGCAAAGCTTTACACCTTGCGCTAATTTTTCACGCACTTCGTACTCAAGCTTTAAATCTGCTTTTAAACATGAAACGACGTCTTCACCTACTTCAATATCATCACGATTCATATTCGGTGTGCCTTCTAGGAATAAGACACGGCGAATAATAGCATCAGCATGTTGTGCTTCTTCTTGCATTTCATGATCGATACGCTCAAAAATCTTAGTGAGACCCCAATCTTCATACATACGTGAATGAATGAGATATTGATCACGAGCAGCCAGTTCACCACCGATCAACATATTTAAGTAATCTACGACTTCTGGATTGCCACGCATTTCAATCACTCCATTCTTTAATAGCAACATTATGAACAATCAGAGCTTATTTTGCAAAAAATATAATGTGTAAGTTTATGATTTTTATATAATTAAAATGAGAAACATACGCATTTGCAGTTTGTATCACTTATTTTTTACTTAAAAAATAACCCCTTGCATACAGTTAAAAAAATTCGAGAGCAGTTTTAAACAAATTTTAGCTCTATTTAATTTTGTAACCAATCGAAGTGACTATCATTACATTTGAGTTGATGTTGAAAATGATCAAGGACAAATCCTTTTTTTAATTTTAGAATGAATCTATTTGACCATCAGGCAATAACAATGATGACGACTACTGCCCCGATTTTGGTGACAGGTGCAACTGGCTATATTGCTGGTTGGGTAATTAAACAATTATTAGAACAAGGATACACCGTTCACGCCACTGTACGAGACTTAACTAAAAGTTCAAGTTTTCAACATTTAGAACAAATCGCATCTCAAACTTCAGGCGCTTTAAAGTTATTTCAAGCAAATCTCTTAGAAGAAGGTTCGTTTGATGAAGCAATGAAAGACTGTGAAATTGTGATCCATATGGCGTCACCTTTTTTAGTGACTAACTTTAAAGATCCAATCACAGACTTGATTGACCCTGCACTAAAAGGTACGACCAATGTACTGAACAGTGTCAATCGTACAGATACAGTAAAACGTGTCGTTGTCACATCTAGTATTGCTTCAACTTATGGCGATGCAGTGGATATTTTGAAAACTGAGCAGAACCAGTTTGAAGAAAGCCATTGGAATACCACCAGTAGTGCCGAACACCAACCTTATTTTTACTCTAAAGTCGCAGCAGAACGCAAAGCATGGGATATGCAAAAGGCACAATCTCGATGGAATTTAGTGTGTATCAATCCCTCATTGGTTGTTGGACCATCACTCACACCTTCTACACAATCTGGAAGTGTTGAAGTCATTCAACAATTTGGAAATGGCATGACATTATTTGGTGTTCCTCCAATGTGGAATGGTTTAGTCGATGTTCGAGATGTCGCTCATGCGCATATCCAAGCAGCACTTCACCCTAAAGCACATGGACGATATATTATTAATGCTAAAACGATGACCCTACTCGAAATGGGTAAAACATTACGACAACATTATGGTGGACGCTATCCTTTCCCACGAATGATTGCTCCCAAGTTTTTATTCAAATTACTCGCTCCTCTGTTTGGCTATACGCGAAAATTCGTTGACTTGAATGTGGGTTACCCCATTTACTTCAATGCTGAGCGTAGTAAGCAAGAATTAGGCATGCAATATCGTGACGTTGAGACAAGTATCGTAGAACATTTTCAACAGCTACTTGACGATGGCATTATCAAAAAACGTGGTTAATATCTAATTACTCGAGAAAAAAGGGCATCTATTGATGCCCTTTGTTATGTGCAAGATACACTTAAGACTCAGGTTCAGTGAGCTGACCATGCTGGATCATAAATGCAATAAACTCAGCTTCATTCATCACCGGAATACCTAATTTTTCTGCTTTTTCAAGTTTGGAACCTGCCTTTTCACCAGCAACCAAGCATTTCGTTTTACTGGATACACTACCACTCACACGTGCACCTAATGCCTGTAAGAGTTGAGTCGCTTCATCTCGCCCCATACTGCTTAAAGTACCAGTCACCACCCAGCTCTCACCATTTAAAGGTTGTCGAGTCGGTGCTATCGGTGCATCCCAATGAATTCCAGCCTCAATTAATCGATTTAATACTTCAATATTATGTTCAGCTTTGAAAAAGTCTAATATCCATTCTGCAGTAATATCACCTACATCAGGGGTTTTCTTTAATGCTTCTAAATCAGCAGATTTCAGCGCATCTAAAGTCTGGAAGGTATTGGCTAACATTCGAGCCGTAGTCTCGCCTACTCCTCGAATGCCTAGTGCGTAAATAAATGCCGCTAATGTTGTTTTTTTACTACTTTCTATTGAGTCTATGAGATTTTGTACAGATTTCTCGCCCATTTTTTCAATAGTCAGCAGCTTTTCACGATGCTCGTGCAAGTGGTAAATGTCTGCAACATCTTTGAGGAGTTCAAGATGTAATAAAGACTCAACCCAACGATCACCCAAACCTTCGATGTCCATTGCTTTACGTGATACAAAATGACGGATCGCCTCTATACGCTGTGCCGCACAATAAAGCCCCCCTGAACATCGTGCTAAAGCTTCGCCTTCGGGCATCACAACTGGAGAAGCACATACAGGACATTGTTCTGGCAATTGAATTTCAGTGGTTTCTAGAGGTCGAAATTCTGGCCAAACCTTTTCAACTTTAGGAATAACATCTCCGCTACGATAGACACTCACCGTATCTCCAACGCGCACGTCCAAGCGATGTATTTCACCAATATTATGTAAAGTCACGTTTGATACTGTGACTCCGCCAACCGATACAGGATTTAATCGCGCTACAGGCGTTAAAGTACCTGTACGCCCTACCTGCCAATCAATATTTTCAACTGTGGTTAGCGCAGCCACTGCAGGGAACTTATATGCTGTTGCCCATCGAGGTTCACGACTTAAAAAGCCTAATTGTTGTTGTTGCTTCAAATCATTGACTTTGATCACCATCCCGTCAATTTCAACTGACAGGTTTGGACGCTCCTGATTTACAGATTCATAAGCCGCTTGAACCTCTTCAATACTGTCACAAACAAAATGTTTTTCCCCAACAGCAAAGCCCAACTGTTCAAGCCAATTTAAGCTCTCTGACATCGTGCTCAGACCATGATGTGGCATGCATTGCGCAATTCCATAAGCATAGAATGCAAGTGGTCGTGATGCTGCTATGGTCGGATCAAGTTGACGCAAACTCCCTGCTGCCGCATTTCTTGGGTTAGCAAAAGTTTTCTCACCTTTGGCCTCATTTTCAGCATTTAACTTTACAAATCCAGCTTTAGGCATTAGTACTTCGCCACGAACTTCTAACAACGCTGGTGGTACACCTTGAGACATCATGAGTACTTTAGGCAAATTACGAATTGTTTTTACATTTTGGGTTATGACTTCTCCTGTTTCACCATCCCCACGTGTAACCGCTCGAATCAACACACCATGTTCATACCATAGCGAGATCGCAAGCCCATCAAATTTAAGTTCGACGTCGTATTGGATTTTCTGGTTAGGTAAACGCTCTTCAATTCTGCGTGCAAAGGCAAAAAGTTCATCCTGATTAAACACATTACCTAAGGACAGCATTGGCACTGTATGTGTAATATTTTCAAACTTAGATAAAGGTTTATCACCGACTTTATTGGTCGGTGTATCCGTCTGTACTAAATCAGGATATTGTTCTTCTAAGTTTTTTAGTTGATAAAACAATTGATCATATTCACTGTCTTCAATTGTCGGCTGATCCATCACATAATAAGCATGGTTATGCCGAGCCAGTAATTGAATGAGTTGGCGCATTTGCGCAACGACAGCGTTCTGATCCATATTTTCACCATATAAAAGGGCGGAAAATTCCGCCCAATAATTTCAACCTAAACAGTATAAATGACTTTACACAAATTCAGTAAGTCACCTAGGTGATTAAACAGCTTGACCTGATCTATAGTCGATCGCTTTATGGCGCCAGTGTTCTTTTAACTGCGGTGTAAATTCAAGATTATTTTCATCATAGACGGTACCATCTGTTTCACGTGCAATAAGCCCTGCAATACTAACCATACTGTCATAGCCTTTTTGAACATTATGATGCGGTAATGCTAAGAAGAATGCTAAACCTTGGACTTGTTCACCAGATAATGTTTCTAAATCAAAACCTGCAGGACCCTGATCTGTGATTCTGAGTACGGAAAACAGCAATGGGCTGACTGCATCAGGAGTTTCATAACGATGGAAACAGTTCATTTCGCCAAAGCGCAATCCATATTTCATTAACACTTTCAAAGCTTTATCACCAGAAAGTGCTTTTCGAGGGTTCGGATACATATTCAAACTAATAATGTATTCGGCATTTGCTAAAGCACTTTCATCATCAAAACGTTGCTGTTCATGTAAATGCACATCCAAGATGCTGCTTTCTTCTTCAAATTCTTTGATTTCAGCAGTTTGAATATTCGGATTTAATACAAAACTTGGCTCAACTTTTTTCGAGTCTTCAATTGTAGTTTCTACGATTGAATCTTTCGAAATAAGATCTGCACTTTGAGTGTCTGTTACACCATCAATCGACTGAGCTTTACTCTCGACTGTTTCTGTATTTTTTTCTAGTGGGTCAGTCTCAGTGCTGTCCGAGTTTTTACTGGAGTCGAGCAGAGATTTACTTTCTTTCTCTGCAAGGTCTACCGAAGTATTCAGTTGCACTGTATCTACCACTTCTACAGTTTTTTGAATATTTTCAGGCGTCTTTGTAGCATGCTGATCAGCTGTTTGATCCACTCGAGCCACATCACTCGCTTCAATGTCTTTCAAACTTGGTTCTACACGCTCAGAAGAAGCCAATGGTGCGGCTTGCGCCTGTAAAAGACTACGAACATGACGAGGAATGACGGGTTGATTACATTGTTCATTTATATGTAATTCAGCATCTAATGACGGTGCTGCATCACTCGGCTTGCGCAGGATCATAAACAACCCTATGCAACAGATCACGATTGCGATCACAATTCCGATAATGGTACTGATTTCCATATTAAGACTCCGCAGCTAAACCGTATTCTTTCGCTTCTTCTAGATCAACAGTGACTAACTTCGATGTTCCTGGCTCAGGCATTGTTACACCAAGTAAGTCAGTAGCCATCGTCATCGCAACTTTATTGTGTGTAATGTAAATGAATTGGACCTGTTCAGAAAGCTCTTTTACTAAATTACAAAAACGTCCAACATTTGCATCATCTAACGGTGCATCAACCTCATCCAATACACAAAATGGTGCTGGATTCAGTCGAAATATAGCAAAAACTAATGCTAGTGCTGTTAGTGCTTTTTCACCGCCTGATAACAATGCTAAAGAACTATTTCGCTTTCCTGGTGGTCGAGCCATTAGCTTTACACCAGATTGCCAATCATCTTCTAAACTTAAACTTGCTTCACCACCATTAAACACCTTTGGGAATAAGTTTTGCAATTCCGCATTTACTTGATCAAAGGTAGTCATGAATAGCTTTTTAGTTTCTTGATCAATGCTTTTCATCGCATCTTTTAATTGTGCGACTGTTTTTTCAAGATCTTCAATTTGATGGCTTAAATCTTCATAGCGCTTTGATACTTCTTCATACTCTTCTGAAGCTGCTAAGTTCACAGCGCCTATTTTGTCAAACTGACGCTGTGCCTGCTCTAACTGCTGTTGGTGCTGACTCAAATCAATTTTCACATTTTCTAATAATTCTGCATTAAGCTCTTTTAATTGTTCAGCATAATGTTGTAAATCAGATTTAGCCACTTGCCATGCTAAACGCTTCTCTTCTAACTGGGTTCTAAAGTGCTCATCACATTGCTGATGATTTAACCGTAGCTCCGTCAATTTTTGTTGCTTAGACTGTATTTCATTAAGCTCGACTTGCCATGAGGACCAAGTCTTTTGTAACTTTTCAGTCTGCTGCTTTTGAGCCTCATATTGGCTTTGCAAAGTGGGTAATTCTAATTGAATCGGATCCACGAAATTTTTAGCTTGTGTAATTTGCGTGATGATCTGCTTATATTGAGTTTTTAGAAAACTTGCATCTTTTTCCAACAGCTCAATTTGTTGCTGATTTTGCGTATGAGTACGGCGGTTTTTTTCTAACTCTTGTTGTTTTTTGTAAACTAAGTCCTGAAGATGCTCAACCTGATTATTCAATTCTTCAACTTGAAACTCTAAAGTTTTGTAGTGTGGAAGATTGTGCTCAATCTTGAGAATCAATGCATGTAAATCGATTTCGAGATCATCTTTTTGCATCGCATCTTCTTCAAGCTGCGCATCAAGTTGAGCAATTTGCGACTCGATGTGTAGATTTTGCGATTCAAAAGCCTGCTGAGCCATTTGCTGTTTTGCAATCTTCACTTCAAATTGGTGAGCAAGAGCTTGATGATTTTTTAACGCTTTTTGTAACTCCGTACATTCACTATTTTTTTGTTCAAGCTTTAATTGCATCTCAGCGAGTTCGAGCGTCATTGACTCATGCGCTTTCACCATTTGTGTCAACTCTGAATCAATTTCATCTAATCGAATTCGGTGGCTAAGTGCTCCTTGAGCATCTTGACTCGACTCATCAAAGTACAGACCAATCATCCAGTCAGGACCAATATGATAGCCATCCAAACTTAAAATAGACTCACCTTGTTTTAATTGAGGCTGTAATTGAAGCGCCTGCTCAAAATCTTGAGCTATCGCAACGTTTAACCATAATGAGTTTTGGGGGAAATCAATCCAGCTCGCTAATGTGGGTAAACCAAGTACAGTCCCAGATACATCTTGCTGAATAACTTTTAATTGACGGGCTGATTCGGTCTGAAATAAATCTTCACTCTTTAACGTATTCGCATGCAGCCACTTTGACAGAAATTTTTCGACCAATGCTGTAAATGGTTTCGCCTGATCTTTTAGCTTCAAAATTTGCATTAAAGGGTCATTGCTCTTCGATGCATGTCGACTGACTTTCACCACAAGCTGTTGTAATTGTTTTTGTTCAGATTTCAAAATCTGGATGTGTGAATTCAAATCTGTGCATTTACTTTTTTGCTCAGTCAATGAGATTTGATCACGTTTCAATTGAGTTTCTAATTGCTCAATTCTTTCTTCTAGACGAACGATTTCAATCTGTACATCATGTTTTTCATGCAGGAGATTGTCAATATCATCCTGTTCATACTGTGCTTGATTTTGAGATTTTTGTTCGACCAAAGTTTGCTTTTGCTGCTCAATTCGAAGCACATTTTTAGCCAATTGATCACTCTGCGCCAACATTTGTGCACGTTGCTGTTGTTGCTTTTCAACCAATGCTTTTATTTCAGAAAATGATTTTTGCGCTTCAAGTTGCTTTGCCTTCAGCTCATTGAATTGTTGTAAATCAAGCTGTGCATTTGATTCAGTATCACTCAATGTTGTTGCTTGATGTTCTTGCTGGAGGATCAAATCTTCCAACTGAATATCAATCAGTTGCATCCGCTCTTTGGTTTGTATTTTTTGCTCTTCAAGCTGCTTTAAAGTTAAAGTATTTTGAGCAAACAATTGCTGTTTTTGATCCAAATTGGCTTGTAATTCAGCCAGTTTTTTTTCAGCTTGTTGCCATTCTTGCTGAAGTGGTGTGGATTGTTGCATTAATCGCTGAAATAACTCATTTGTTGCTGTTAAATCATGCTCAACAGTGGTGAGTTCAGAACGAACAAGCTTAAATTGCTCACCCAATTCAGTCATTTCAGTTGTATATTCTTGTTGAATTCGTTCACTTTGATGGCATTGAAATGAAAGTATCTCAACTTTCAAAGTTCGAATTTCAGTCTCTAAGGCTTTATATTGAAGTGCAGCTTCTGCTTGACGCTTTAGTGTCTTTAATTGGGATTTTAATTCAACAGCAATGTCATTTAGACGACTTAAATTTTGATGAGTATGTTCTAAATGTTGCATCGTCTCACGACGACGTGCTTGATAACGTGATACTCCAGCAGCTTCTTCGATATAAACGCGCATTTCATCTGGTTTTGCATCGACCAAACGGTTAATCATGCCTTGTTCAATAATCGCATACGAACGAGGACCTAAGCCTGTTCCTAAAAAAATATCTGTAATATCACGGCGGCGGCATTTTGTACCATTAAGAAAATATTCAGATTTACCCTCGCGATTGACTTGGCGACGTACCGCCAACTCACTATAAGCGTTATATGCTCCACCTAGTTTTCCATAGGTGTTTTCGAAGCGTAATTCTACACTCGCCATTCCCACTGGTTTACGTTTTGCTGTCCCAGTAAAAATGACATCCTGCATACTTCCACCACGTAACTGGCGTGCGCTTGACTCTCCCATCACCCATCGGATTGCATCGATGACGTTGGATTTACCACAACCATTTGGTCCCACGACTGCGGTACGGTTGGCTTTAAATTGTAAGGTGCTGCTATCCGCAAAAGATTTAAAGCCAGAGAGTTTTAAGCTGCTTAATCGCATAGTGTCCTGATTATCTGCGCGATCTCCGCGCCCAAGCTAGTTCAATTTGTTTCATTCGTGTCAGTGACTCTAACACTAGATTGCGCAAGTGTCGGCAAAAATCTTCCATAAATAAAGTAGCTTGTTGTGATTTTCGGATCAAAATTGCATCGATCACAAGCTTAATTAATTCAAGTGCTTCTTGAAGCTCTCTACGCGAAGTATTTAAGGTTAAAAAATAACTACGACGTATAGATGGCAACAGTTCGCGATAAAACTTCATTAAGTATGGGTTGGCTACCATATCTTGTTGCTTAGCTAAAAATTGAAATACACCATCGTAAAATTTTTCAGTATTACTTTGTTTAACTTGTTCAATTAAATATTGCATAAGTTGCTGAAGCGCCTCAGCTTCATGATTACGCCAAGTTTCACTCATACGCTGGACGATCTGCCCTAACATAAGTGCACTTGTATCAAATAAAGCTCGCACTTGTTGAGCAGACATTTCTGACACAATTGCGCCGCGTCTTGGATAAATTTCAATTAAATGCGTGCGTTCAAGTAATAACAAAGCTTCACGTACCGAACCTCGACTCACGTCTAATTCTTTAGCGATACGCAATTCTTGTATACGTTCACCTTCGACCAATTCGCCACTAATAATCTGTTCACTTATATGTCTGGCTATTTGCTCTGAAAGGCTGTCCACTTCTTCCAATTGCATAATATTCCTATTTATTTTTTTACTCACACTTCATCAAGCATGATGCTATTTTATTGTTTTTATACCAATAGCATCATACTGACTATGTCTTTGTCTGACAATTTATCAAATTTTTAAGTCAATACACATCATTATTTTCGAGAATGATTTGGCATATTTTTCTCAAAATACGCCTTGATAAATAAAATAAATCCCTACAGTTGTAAGCAAAGCTGCAAAACATTTTTTCAACATCGCTGCTGACAGTTTATGTGCAACTTTTGCTCCTACTTTTGCGGTGATAAAACTCATTACACTAATGCCAATGAATGCATAAACATGAACATATCCAATGGCATTTTCGATTTCAGCAGGTGCTTTTTGTCCGTAGAACATAAATCCAAATGCACCTGCTAAAGCAATCGGCAGTCCACATGCAGCAGATGTTGCAACAGCTTTTTGCATCACCACCCCATGATGATTTAAATAAGGTACGGTTAAACTTCCTCCACCGATCCCAAAAATTGCTGAAGCCACCCCAATTCCACTTCCCGCAGCCAATTGAGCAGGTACAGAAGGTAGTTGCTTAGATTGATCGACCACCACATTAGCACCACGGAACATACGGTATGCAACCCAAATTGCGAAACAACCGATAATCAATTGCAGCATTGGTCCAGAGATAATACTGGCCAATCCAGCACCAAAAAATGAACCCAGTACCAAACCTGGCGCTAAATTTTTAAATACTGACCATAGCACTGCACCTTTTTTATGATGTGCCATAACTGAGCTAATCGATGTGACCACAATCGTAGCTAATGATGTTCCAAGCGCCATGTGCATAATGACAGTTGGGTCATAACCCATTTGGGTAAATACAATAAATAAAATGGGTACGATGATTAATCCACCGCCCACGCCAAACAACCCTGCAGTAAAACCAGCGATTGCACCAATAGCTAAATATATGATTAACTCCATAAATCTTTTACTCTTCTCAGATTCAACATGGATTTAGAGACTCGCCACCTCAGTCAGCTTTTAACTGAAGCTCAACAACTTCCAGAAGTTTTACTGTTAAAACAGAGCACCACTTCAACCAATGATGAAGTACGCGCACTCATCAAAAAAGGTGTACAGGGTATTCTTGTATGCAGTGAGACTCAAACTCAGGGACGTGGACAACATCAACGACAATGGGTTTCCCCAGTCGGGAATATTTATTTAAGCACATTGCTAGAAACCAAAACACCCTTAGATGGTCGACTATCCCTTGAGATCGCACTTAATATTTTGCAAATTCCTTCATTTAAGTCATTGGATCATTTACAAATCAAATGGCCAAATGACCTTTATAGTGCGCAAGGCAAATGGGGTGGCATTTTGGTAGAGCCTGTAACCCCACATCAGGCGATTGTTGGTGTTGGTATTAATTTATTGCCTGTTTCTGATGCAGCAATCGAACAGCAAACCACATCAATCATGCAATTGGGTTTAGCTCATCCAAATCGAATTAAGATTATTTCAGAGCTTTATCTCGCAATCATGCAAGCTGGACAATGGTTTGAGCATGGAAGTTATAACCTCTCGGGACGTTTCAATCACTATGCTACTTTTATGAATCAGACTGTAGAGTTTGAGCAAGTGAATAAAACAGTACAAGGTATCTTTAAAGGTATTGGAGATGATGGTCGAATTAATATTTTGACTGAACAAGGTTTAATCGGTTTGTATCAAGGGCGTTTACGCTTAAAAAAATAAAGAAAAGATAGGTCAGCGAATACATGATGAAACGTCTTTGGTTAGATATAGGCAATACGCGTTTAAAATATTGGATCACGGAAGGTGAGCAAATCTTGGAGCATGTGGCGGAGCTTCATCTACAATCTCCTGCGGACTTAATGTTGGGTCTCATCCAACACTTTAAATCTCAAAACCTATCAGAAGTCGGTATCTCATCTGTTCAAGACAAGAAGAATAACGACCGTATACTCAAAATTTTAAAACTGCTGGATATCCCAATTGTCGTTGCTAAAGTTCATCAAGAATATGCAGGACTCCAATGTGGATATACAGAACCGAATCAATTGGGTATCGATCGTTGGCTACAAGTTCTAGCGGTCGTCACCGATCCTCAAGAGAAATATTGCGTGATCAGTTGTGGAACGGCCTTAACAATTGATTTAGCAGATGGATTTACACATTTAGGGGGATATATCGTACCTAATCTCTATCTACAACGAGACTCACTTATTCAAAATACCAAAGGGATCAAAATCCCTGATGCTGCATTTGATGAGTTAAGTCCTGGGCAAAATACAATGGATGCTGTTCATCATGGTATTTTATTGGGATTGGTCAGTATGATCGAAAAAGTTTTAACAACATCTCCAAGAAAATTAATCCTTACAGGTGGAGATGCAGCACTTTTTGCTCAATATTTACAATCTTATGACCCGAAAATTGAAACCGATTTATTATTAAAAGGCTTACAACGCTATCTTGCTGTTGCGCAACAAAAAACATAACTTGGTCATCAGGTCTGCTGAACTGAGTGTCTCTTAAAACAAAAAATTATTCACTCAGTGTCAGTACACACACCCAAAATATAAAAAGTAGGCTGAACAACATGAATAACAAGACGTTAAATGCTTGGAATATTGCGAAGAAACTTCCCTTAGGTAAAGTGCTTTTCAATCAAATGATTCAACTCAAAGCACCTTATTTCAAATCGATTCGCACGAAAATTATTGAATTGAGACCAGATTTTTGTCAGGTCCAGATGTCTAAAGAAAAAAGGGTTTTAAATCACCTTAATACTGTACATGCGATTGCATTGTGTAATTTGGCAGAGCTTACTGGTGGCCTAATGACAGAAGTTACTCTTCCACCAAGTCATCGATGGATACCCGACGGTATGCAAGTCAAATATATTAAAAAAGCTACGACCAATTTAATAGCAGTTGCTTATCCTCTGACGCCAATTCAAGCGGGGCAATCCATACCAAATAGATTTGTAGCGTGTGTCGAAGTCCATGATCAAAACCAAGCGCTTGTCTTTAGAGCAGAAATCAATATGTGGGTGACATCACGTTAAACACGTCAGTGAGAGCTTATAGCTTCTGAATTAATCTCGAATAATCTCAGCCCAGACCTCAGGCAATGCCGTACAACCTTCTGAATCAATAAAATGGCCTTGATGTTCAGCAGCAACGACATGTGCATCAATACTTTCAGCTTGCTGGAAACTAAATTTAGGCAGAACGCGCTCATCACCTTCAGAATAAATGACCACGCGATCATGAACTTGGTCACGAATGAGTTCAAAATCTATATCAGCAGCATCAATAAATGGATTGACTTGCTCAAGACGCCCTAAACGTCCATTGAAACCAGCAACTAGAATTAATTTTTTGATTTTTTGGTTTAAAAGCACTTGGCTTAAGTAATGTAAAGTTGCAATACACCCGAGACTGTGAGCAACAAAAATTGTTTGATCATCAATTTGAGCTATTTGCTCTTTCATTTGTTGTTCCCACGTTCCTAATTGTGGCGTCTCAGAAGGATCTAATCTCAATACTTTTAATGGAATACCATACTGATCAGCTTGTTGTTGTATCCATGGAAACCAATTTTCTTCAGGGCTTGCCGTATATCCATGCACAACATAAACCTGTGTCATTTTCTTGCACTCTTGACTGTATTCTCAATATCATGAATTGATTATTTTTTAAACTAAATAGTAAGTTTGCAAAATTATGTAGCATGAAAAAAGGCGCCAAAGCGCCTTTTTAAATTATGGGAGTTATTTTGGATCTTTGCCACCAAATAACGGACCAACGCCACCGCCGCCACCAAATTTCTTTTGCATACCGCTTAATGATTTCATCATTTTCGCCATACCCGATGGATTCGCAAATTTTTTCATCATTTTTGCCATTTGGGCATGTTGTTTGATCAGCTTATTGACTTCAGCAACATCCATACCACAACCTGCTGCGATACGTTTTTTACGGCTTGGATTCATCAAGTCAGGATTGCGACGCTCTTTGATGGTCATCGATTGAATAATCGCTTCCATTTTCTTCACTTGCTTTTCAGGATTTGCTTGAGCAATCGCATCCTGAATTCCTGAGTTACTCATGCCAGGCAACTTGTCTAAGAAGCCCATCATACCGCCCATTTTATTCATTTGTTCAAACTGCATCAGCATATCTTCAAAGTTGAAGCTGCCGCCTTTTTGCAGTTTTTTCGCCATTTTTTCAGCTTTTTCTTTGTCGACTTTACGTTCAAGCTCTTCGACCAAAGAAAGCACATCACCCATACCTAAGATACGTTGTGCTACACGCTCAGGATGGAATGGTTCAAGGGCATCGAGTTTCTCCCCCATCCCCAAGAATTTAATAGGCTTACCAGTAATTGCACGAACAGAAAGTGCCGCACCACCACGCGCATCACCATCAGTTTTTGTAAGAATCACACCGGTTAAAGGCAATGCATCATTGAATGCTTTTGCTGTATTTGCAGCATCCTGACCGGTCATTGCATCTACAACGAACAGTGTTTCTGTAGGATTAATCGCTGCATGCAATTCTTTAATTTCGCCCATCATATCGTCATCGATATGTAAACGACCTGCAGTATCGACAATCAATACATCCGCAAATTGAATTTTGGCTTGTTCAATTGCTCGGTTTGCAATCGTAATTGGCTTTTCATCAGCACTTGATTCAAAGAAAATCGCGCCGACTTCACCTGCTACAGTCTGGAGCTGCTTAATCGCTGCAGGACGATAGACGTCGGCAGAAACCATTGCGACTTTTTTCTTTTGTCGCTCTTGTAAAAAACGAGCTAATTTTGCAGCAGTCGTCGTTTTACCTGCACCTTGTAAACCAGCCAATAAAACAACAACGGGAGGCTTTGCAGCAAGATCAAGACTTTCATTTGCCTCACCCATCATTTTGGTGAGTTCATCATGAACAATTTTGACGAATGCTTGGCCTGGAGATAACTGTGACATCACCTCTTGACCTAATGCCTCTTCCTTAACTTTCGCGATAAATTCACGAGTTACAGGAAGTGCAACATCGGCTTCAAGAAGTGCCATACGCACTTCACGTAACGTATCTTTAATATTGTCTTCGGTCAGTTGCCCAGAGCCAGTAACATTTCTTAAACTCTGCGTGAGTCGTTCTGTTAAGGTATCAAACATTGCAAAATCCGCTTAAAATGGTTGTTGCAAAAAAATCTTTCTTAAAATAGAAAATTTATGCATAAGATGCTATAGGATACTGTAGTTCGTTTGGAATTTATATCTTATTAGATGAATATTCAGCATCCATAAAAAGGTTTGACATGATTAGCCTCCCTTTGGTTTACACAATTTTAGCATTGATCGCCTATACCACTGCCTTTTGGTATTTATTTACCCATTTAATGACTAAACGTGTCCCTAATCATTGGTTTATCAGTCTCGTAGCTGGATTAGGCTTGATCTTGCATGCTGTCGTCTTATTGATAGATATGAAAACGCCTTTCGGCATTAACTATAATGTTTTTAATCTCCTTTCATTTACTTCAGCACTCATGCTGTTATTGAGCCTGCTTTATAGCACTTATCGACCTGTACTTGCCCTAAATCTGATTGGAATACCAGTAGCTGCATTGGGTTTAATTTTAGGCTATTCCTTGAGCCAGCCTATACTTACACTTAAACAGAATACGCTTGGACTTGATGTCCATATTATTTTGTCACTCTCAGCTTATGCAGTGCTATTAATGGCAACAATTCACGCAGTTTTGTTGTGGTTACAAGATCGTGAGTTAAAAAATAAACAGAAACATCGTGTTTGGGTAAATCTATTACCCTCCTATCAAGCAATGGAATCTCTGTTATTCGATATGCTTGTTACAGGTTTCATTTTATTAAGTACTGCACTTATCTTCGGCTTTTTTACGATTGATGATTTTTTTGCACAACATTTGGCACATAAAACAGCGTTTAGTATTGTCTCTTGGTTTGTTTACGGCGCACTTTTATTTGGACATTATCGTTTTGGTTGGCGCGGTCAAAAAGCGAGACGCTTTACCATTATTGGTTTTATTTTACTTGCAATAGGCTTTATTGGATCAAAATTTGTATTAGAAATGATTTTAGGAAAATAACCATTGTGTGATTTAAATCACAATAAATAATAATAATTGAATAGATATCACATCATTATTAAATTTTATATACTTTAAATACATTTAAAATATAGGTAAATAAATTTTAAGTATAAATAATTTTTTATATTAAAAATAACAATTAAAATCAATTACTTATAATAAAAACCGCATTAAACCTTTATGATGATTTAATAAATAATAGTTAATATTATTTGAATTATTTAATTAATTAATATTAATAATCTGTTCATCGCTTAATACCCCCCATTAGTCTCCTATAAGTTGTTATTATTTAGGTTAGTAACTAATGTTACAGTTAGTAAATGGATATTTTTGATGATTATTTTGGGGTATGTATGAAATTGCAAAAAGGTTTTACCTTAATCGAATTAATGATCGTCATCATTATTGTTGCAATCTTGGCCGCAATTGCAGTACCTAGTTATCAAAACTACGTCACCAAAGCAAAAATCAAAGAAGCTCAATCGAATTTAATCGCACTTTCATTAGGTGCTGAAAATGCATATCAAAGAACACTAAACTACCCTAAAGAAACCTTATCAAATACCAACGCAGTAAAAACTAAATTTACAACTTGGAATCCAAGTTCTGATTCATTTAATTTTACGTACACTTCATCAGATGGTGTGAATTATGCGGTTCAGGCAATAGGAACTGAAGCAAGAGTTTTAGGTTGTACATTAACACTCAAAAATGATGGAACTCGTACCGTGGCCGGTTGTGGTTCATATACTGACTGGGTGAAATAATATGCAAAATACTGGTTATAGAAAACAACTTGGTTTCACGCTGATCGAACTAATGATTACGATCGTTGTACTGGCTATTTTGTTATTTGTAGGTACTTCTTTAACCAGAGCTTGGGTAGATCAAAGTCATGTTGATGGAGCGCTAGCAGGTATTAAAAATGCGACTTATCAAGCCCGTTCTGCAGCAATTCGAAACACGAATAATCAAGAGTCTTCACTTGCAGCAGCATCTGTTTGTATAGATAAAACCCATCAAGAAATTAGAGTCATTCGTGTTGCTAAGGACAATACTGATGCGTGTTCAACAAGTGACGGCAACTCGTCTGACCAAAACTATATCCTTCAAAAAATCCCCTATGCATCGAATGTATTTTTCAAAGTAAACAATACAGAGTTTTATTGTCTATCTTTTAACTCGAATGGGATGTTGGTTGCTGCAAGTTCAGCATCAGCAACGTGCAATTCAAATTTAAATTTAACCGTTACAGTTGAGAAGAATAATGAATCAGCAAACATTCAAATCAACTAATCAACGTGGTTTCACATTGTTGGAGTCTCTTGTTGGTTTACTTATATTCTCGATTATTGTTTTTGGTAGCGGTTTAGCAATCAGCAAAATGTTGAACACGCAACGATATATGAACATTGACAATATAGTGATAAACGAACTGCAAAATCGCTTACAAACCATCACTATATCAACTGACTCAACTGATGTTTGTGCTTCATTCAATAACCAATCTACCGAAAGTAAATCGTTCACATTAAATGGTAATACCTACTACATTTATTGCAATTTGAATTCTGAAAATATTAGTGAAACGAGCGGTGTCGCAGGTACAAAAATTACATGGCCTGTGTTAGCTGCGAGTACAAATCAATCTAATGCCAAAACCTGCGCTGAAGACAGTATGGAAGGCTTAGATTGTTATCGAGTCGGGAGATAAATCATGAGTCAAAAAGGATTTACGCTCGTTGAGTTGATGGTTGGATTAGTCATTGCAATGTTATGCATGCTAATGATGCTCATGCTTTTTAAACAGACGACTCAAATTGGTATTAGTTCTTCTCGTGATTCGGAATACGATGCTCAAATACGAACAGCATTATCAGTTGCACAGAAGCTCGTTCAAAATGCAGGCTATGGTTCAGGAAAAACATCAGATATTGCTGTAGGAGTGGACACTCAAAATTTACCTGCTGTTTTCTGGCGAATGAATCCAGATCCTGTAACAAGCTTAATGTCTGCAAATACAACGATTAATTACAACTGTGAAGCATTAACTCAAGAAAAAGAAGGTGATACATATCGCTTAATCTTTCTTAAAAAGAATAACTGTGGGTCTGAAGCAGTATTAAATATAGAAACTTTTAGCCAACCTGATGAAAAACAGCATATTGTTTCCTTTAAGACCTTAGAAACAGGCACCGTTTTTAACTTTGTATTAACACCGGGAAATTGTACACCTTTTGGAATTGATAAAAACAACTCCAAAGGTACGCGCCAACTGACGATTACTGCTAATCGTCAATACGCAGATGAAATGCAAAATTCAAACATTGGTCAAACAGTGAGTAATACCGTTTGTCTTAATAACATTGTTAACCTTTAAGAGCGAGATTAAAGATGAATAGTTTAAGAAAGCAGCAAGGCATGGCCACTATTCTTTTGGTCTTGCTCATCGGGCTTACAGTGATGATCATAACATCGACTGTTGCAAAATCACTGATCTCCAACAAAGAAGCAAATGTTGCTGCGCATGCACAAACCAACGTACAACTCATGGGATGGTCAGGTGTTAGCGCCTTTCGTGAATATTTATTAAAAAAATATAAGGATACCGATATTAATGACTTTCGCCAAAGCTTATTAAATACAGGTGAAATTCAGCTTTTAAATGATGATACCAACCAACGTTATGTCACGGTTGAAGTAAAAGATGTAAAAGGTTGCAATGGTTTAACCAATAACCCAGATGGTTCTACTGGAACCAAATGTATTGTCATCGCAAATATTCTGTCGAAAAGTGGGTCAGCTCAATCAGCTACTACGATACAAGCAATCTATGATCTTGCAGCAGACCTGATTAAGTACAAGAGTGTTATTAATTTCACTGGTCAAACATTTATGTCTGGCACTACTATTTCCGGCGAAGATCCAACTAAACCAGATGAATATGTCGAACTGAATGTCGATGGTGGCAGCCTGTCCTTACAAGCTGGTTTCAAAATCAAAAATATCAAAAACTTAACTATTAACGTTAAGAAAGACAAAGATGGTAAAGGTGGAAATGTCTATATTGATTGTTTAATTGATGCCTGTGGTACAAGAAATGGGGCTGTAATTAACATCAATGCTGAGGGCTATGTTCACATTATTAACGGCGGAAATTTTGGCAATATTTCATCTGGTGAGTGGGTTAAACTGTTAACTAATGTCAAAGCAGAAAATATTAAAGCAATTGGTGATGTCACACTTTCTCTTGGTTCTAAAGCTCAAAATATTTCCACTGACGGAAATATTAGCCTTACAGAAGGTGGCTATGCTGCAAACTTACATACCAATAAAGATGTAACACTACGCACGAATGTTGAAGTGTCTTCTATCACCACACACCAAGGGAATGTCAATATTTCCGTTTCTAGTAAAGTCAACGGAAATGTCATGGCAGGTGGCAACGTAACAATGATCGGAACTAGTGTTGTTACGGGTGATATTACATCAGGCGGGAAAGTTAATATTTCTAGTAGTGACGTTAAGGGCAGTGTAAGAGCCAAAGAATTTATTGACCTTGATACCTTCTCCAAAATTGAACAATCGGCCTATGCTCACAATCAGTCGAAACAAGGGATTGGCGTGTACAAGGCTGGAGTCCGCTTAAGTACAAGTTGGATTGGTGGAAATGTGTATTCTAACGGTCCATTACGCTTATTAGATGGTCTTATTGCTGAAGACGTAAAAGGTGATGTCTATCTTGCCAACTTTAGTACTTCAAATCAGAATGGTGTAGTTGAAGGATTTAAGAATGCAATTAGTGGAAAAATTTATGAAAAACTCACAAGCATCCCTCAGCTCAGTACTTTTCCAGATATTCCTAAATACGATATTTCTGAAACCATAGCCAGTATTCAAGAAGCAATTCAAAATATGACGTTTGAAACCAGAGTCGATGTTCGTCAATATCGAAATGATGCAAACTATATTTTCGTACGTGAATATGGCGCTGCTCGCGTATATTTAAATCATCTTCGCAATGAGAGCTCTAAAATCACTTACATGTATGAGTATGACGCTACTAATAATATTCACAAACAGTTTGCTGTAGATACTTCAGGAAATAAAACTCAAATCATGAAAATTGACCCTGAGAACTCAAACTCAGGCTCACGAGGTTTCTATTTAGGGAAATACACCTTGAATAGCAAAGATTATGTCGGTGCTATTTGTGAAACTATTCATGAAGAACAGGTCATGACCAATAGTTTAGGGCTACGTACTGAGCATAAGAGCGGTTATTGCACGAGCCAAATTATTGGATATCTTCCACGGGTCAGCTTAGACTTCAATGGTCTTGATGGTAAAGATCGTTATATATTTGGCTGGCCTAAAGATTATGACTATACATTACCAGACACTTGGTATATTCGTTCAATGGATACATCTACATTCGATAACGCAAGTTTTGCTCCAGGTATTCTGTATTTCGAAGGTAAATTAATTATTTCTGGTAAAGCGAATCTTGCGGCGGATAGTACTGATTCTGTATTCACCAATACTTTCCTTGCTGAAGGTGATATTGATGCGATTGCGATGTCTCCTCGCATTTATTCGCCTCGTAATATTACGCGAAATCCAAATGCAACAGATGCCTTAATTTGTTCACGTAACTTAGGCACTACGTCTAATACTAAGTTTAGTGTTAGTCCACCTGCAACAACACCTGCAACTTTATCGAACAAATTCTTGACGCCAGTGAATTTGTGCCAAGATGCGAATACGATGTATAAAAATACCAATAGATTACCTAACGGTACGCTTGATACAGTGACTATTGATAATAAAGAAATAACAAAGTTAGAACTTGGTTTAGTTGCCTTGATGTCTAATCAAGTTGTGCGTATTGGTGCATGTGCACAAATTTATGGTGACGTATTAGCAAGAAGTAATGTTGAAGGTAGTGCAGCATGTGGTATCGGTGAAAAAAATGGAATCTTTGGTAATATCAGCTCTCAAGGTGTCCCACCGTATACTAGTGTTCAACAACACAATACAATGGGTGCTGGTACAAATATTTATATTCCCAAAAATGAATATAAAAATTTAAATAAAGTTGATGATGTGAATGCCAATGATTTCATCGCCATTAAAAATGCAGACCTACAATGGGCTAAATATCAATAATTGGAAGCGAAAAGCCCAAACATAAGTTTGGGCTTTTTTTTGTGTGAAATTTCTGACTAGACAAGCTATACAAAACACCGTATAACACCGTTTTTCCCATATTCAGGTGACCAAGTGAAACTCGTTTTAGCACCCATGGAAGGTTTAACTGATCCCATCATGCGTGATGTTCTCACACATGTCGGCAGCTTCGACTGGTGTGTAACTGAGTTTATCCGTGTCACTGATTCTGTCCTTCCAGATCACATCTATCATTCTTACTGTCCCGAATTATTGAACGATGGCAAAACAGCAGCAGGAACACCCGTTCATGTTCAATTTTTAGGGAATAATCCAACCATGTTGGCTGCAAATGCCGTTCGAGCGGTGGAGTTAGGTGCACCTGCAATTGATATGAATTTTGGCTGTCCAGCTAAAACAGTAAACAGGCATCGAGGTGGTTCTGTATTATTGGATGAACCTGAAACAGTGTATCAACTGGTTAAAGCTGTACGTGATGCAGTGCCTGCTGAAATACCAGTTTCAGCAAAAATGCGTTTAGGTTATATGGATCGTAATTTCACCCTAGAAAATGCACATGCGATAGAAGATGCTGGTGCCGCTTGGGTTACCGTTCATGCACGAACAAAAGCAGATGGCTACACCCCACCCGCCTTTTGGGATCAACTTCAACCCATTCGTCATGCGCTTAGCATTAATGTGATAGCCAATGGTGAAATCTGGAATAACCAAGATGCGCGCCAGTGTTTACTAGAATCAGGTTGTGAAGATCTAATGATTGGTCGTGCAGCAGTGACAACACCCGATGTCACACAATGCATCCGACAAAATAAAGACGAAGCGATATTACAATGGAGCGATTTAATTACACTCCAAATTCGCTTCTTAAATGGTTCTTATAAAAAAGAAATGAATATGGTCGGACGTTATAAGCAATGGCTAGGTATGATGTCTAAACATTATCCTGAAGCAAAACTGTTATGGGATGAGGTGAAACGTCTGAAACAAGTAGATGAAATCATTGCTAAGCTCAATCATTTTCAAAACATTATGCAAACTGTCTAATTTCTAAATTCTAGAATGAATAACTCCGAACTTCACCTTGAAAATTCAGACAGTCTTGAACGCGAGTGCGTTGAACTTCAGACAGTTGCTCTGGACTAAACCATGCATATTCCGTATGTTCCTCAGAGAGTTGAATTTGGGCATTATTTTCAATCACGCATCTAAAGATAAAGGTATGTGAGTTTACCTGTGCGTGATAGTAGACCCCGGATAAATATTGGATGCTTACATCACAACCTATTTCTTCTTTACACTCTCTGAGCAAAGCTTGATGTATGGTTTCACCTTGATCTAAACCACCACCTGGCAACCCCCAACTGTAATTGGAATAGTTTGCTTTCAGTAATAAGACTTGTCCCTCTGGGTTGGTGATCACCGCATGAGAACTCAAACGATAAAAATCATAAAATCCCATGACACGTCTCCAGAATTTAACTCATTCATGAAAGATAACACTGTTTAAGCCCATCTAAATGCTCAAGATAAGCTAAACCACAAGCCTTAATTTTGATTTATCCTTCAAGATGATAGCCTTTCCCGTTGCTAAGTCTACAGGCATAGAAATATGTTGGTGTACCATCACCCATTGTTCATTGGTTTTTTGTAGACATAATGTTGTACGACACCAAGGCATTTGCAGCTGACCTTTTAAGGCTTTATGTTCCACTTTAGAGTGACAGTGTAATACAACCAAATGATCACTCGCATGTACTTTTACATCACGGCGAGTGATTTGCATCCCATCAAAGAAATATGGGCTAAATTTTTGCCATTCTTTTCGATAAGCTTCAGCCCCTTCAAGTTGAGTGCTGACATCAAACATACTTACATTTTGTGCACATTTTTCGATTAACGCATCAACATTATTACCCACTAATGCTGAATCCCATTCTTTTAATTGCGCTAATACTTCATGAGCAGCAACAACATTACCCTCAATCTGAATAGACATGATGTGACCTTATTGTTATTAGTGTGATGAAGTTAACACTTTTAAAGAAAAAGTGTAATGTTATTTTGTGCCAAGCAAAGAAATTTTTATTCTAATTTGTATCTAAAATTCAATTTAAATTGATAAAAAACAACCATTATTTATTAAAACTTATCATTATGATCAGAAAACCAATGACGAGTTATTTTCGCATAAAAAATTGGCCCCAGTTTCACTGAAGCCATTATAAAAGCTTATGCTTTCTTTACATATTCGGACTTAAGTTTCATTGCGCCAAAACCATCTACTTTACAATCAATATCATGACCATCCGTTGCATCTGGCAACAAACGAATACTTTTTGCTTTAGTACCGACTTTGATTACGGATGATGAACCTTTAATTTTTAAATCTTTGATAACCGTTACGGTATCACCATCTGCAAGAAGATTGCCATTTGCATCTTTGATCTGAACCACTTCTTCGAGTGTCTCTCCTTCTTTCCATTCATGTGAACATTCTGGGCAGATCAAGAGGTCCCCATCTTCATAAGTATATTCAGAGGAACATTTTGGGCAATTTGGCAAAGACATAAAAAAATCCAAAAAATTAAAAAAATTTTGCTCAATATACCACTTTCATCTAGCGAATAGAAAAAAACCTTAAATTTTATAAGGTTTAAATAAAAAAAACCTAAGTTCAATCACTTAGGTTCTTTTATTGGCTCTGGCCTTGTTTAGCTTTGAAACTCATCTTCTATATCTTCATCATCATATACATATGCCATACATCCCCATCCATCATACTCACCGTCATAGTCATTGGCTATTTTGGTAAACCACTCTTCTAAATCCACAATATCTGAGTATTCTGGCTCCATGTACACGTAAATCGTGATAATCCATTCTGCGGATTCAGACTCTTCATCAATAAATAAACTGATCTTTTGTTCTTCCTGAAGCAAGAACAAGGCACATTTTTCAGCTTTTTCTTTAGAGCTAAAAGCAATTGAGTACTCAATCTCATGCGGCTCGCTTAAATCATCTCCATCCTGGAACATTTGCCACAGTACATCGCCATTATCATCATTTGGAAATTGTTCTAAATCACGGCTCATACGTTCATCCTTATTGTGGTTATTGCGTATACAATATCCTAGAGTAGCCTATATTTATTCCATTTTGGAGAAGAATTCATTAGAAATTGTTCTTAAACTTATATGATCGTAATTGTTAAATTTTAGTTAGGCACTCACATTACATATTCTGCTTGAAGCGTTTCATTCAAAATGGAACTTCACTCACAATTTTAATTTCAATACCACTCAACGGTTGTTGAAACTCTAAATAACTTGCATGCAAAGCCATACGCCCTAAATTACTAAGTTTAGGGTTTGGATGATAGAGTTTATCACCTGTGATCGGATGACCTATGGCTTGCATATGTACGCGTAATTGATGTGAACGCCCCGTAATTGGCGTCAACAAGACACGACTAGCATCTAAATGCGCATCATAAGCGACCAATTCAAACAGTGTTAAGGCTGATTTTCCAAGTTCAAAATGAACGATTTGTCTCGGTCTGTTTTCCCAGTCCGTAATTAAAGGCAAGTCTACTTGTCCCTGTTGTGGAATTTTACCTTGCACCAGTGCCACATAATTTTTTTTCACGGTGCGCGCTTGGAACATTTTGCTCACAGCCACTTCAGCATCACGATGTTTTGCAAACATCAAAATTCCAGAGGTTGCCATATCTAAACGATGGGTAATTTTTGCATTTGGATATTGAGCTATCACTCTTAAATAGGCACTGTCATGATGTTCAGGCAAGCGTCCTGGCACAGACAATAATCCTGCTGGTTTATCAATGACCACCAAATCATCATCTTCATAGACGATGTTAAGCGGACCTTGAGGTGGCATATATACAAAATTATCGTCTAAAGGCATGTGAACAAAGCATTTCTTTGGGATGCGGAAAAATAGCAACTGATCAACACAGTGTCAATTTATAAGATGAGCGATTTGAGAATTGAGAATTGAGAATTGAGAATTGAGAATTGAGAATTGAGAATTATAATTTTTTAAGAGAATTTTGAGGGTGTCAGGGAAAACATGTTGTTTACTTCAACTATTATAACTTTGTAAGTTATAACCCTATTGCCTATAAACTTCTGATTTATAGCGTCCTAAGCCGAATCAAGACCTTTTGGGTAAGTACTACACGCACGTTGTACGCAACTGGTAGCAATCTACTCTTTTCGATCCCGTCACACCCTTGAGAGATATAATAGCGAGACTGCGTCGGGATTAATTTCCTAAGATTAACGAATTTCAGCATCAAATAAAAAAATATTTCATGTCAACTTATAAATATAATATTTTTTCCCAAATAGGCTCATTGATACACTTTTTTTAGCGTTTTTGAGCTAAATATTGCAATTAAAATTCAAGCTGACCTTCCATTTTAGAGAGTTGCTTGAATCCAAGATGCAATGCTCCACCACAACATCATGGCAAACATGCCACACATAAGATTAGCGAGTACTTTCTGTAGTTGAGATAATTCAGATTTGTAAATTTTGAGGTTAATCACATATGCAACGATGCCCAGTACCGCTCCTACTGCGCCACCAATGAGTAACAGTAAAATTGGCCAGCATGCCATCAAATGAACTTTAACACCTAAAGACGTTTTTTCATTTTCAGTTATGCTGCTCATTTCCATCTGTTTCCTCCTCTATCAATCATTTTAACTGCAAATGATCATGCAAAGTTCGCACCAACCTCATTAAAAAGACTATTCAAAATTTAGCTCATCAAAGTCCTTGATTTTGGACAGATAGATTGGTGAATAATTCACTTTGGACCAGGTATGCTTAAATTTTTCCTGAAGATCCCGATCTGCCAAATTGATATTTTGTGAATGCTTTTTTTGATGACTGAGAAAATTAATACTTACTCTATAATCAGTATATGGGCCATGATTACTAGAAAGATCATAACCAATCAAACGCATATCCTGCTGCTCTAAACGAAACTTATAACTCCAATAGCCATAACGACCGTGTCCATAATGGATCCCCAGAATATTCTTGCGGATATCTACACTGAGTTCTGGCGGAAAATAAACTCCACCCTCTTCATTTTCCGATGAAAATGCAGTCAGATTCTGCATCAGTTTTTGATATTTGAATTGATTCTGTAATAGCACCAGAATGCCACGTCGGTTACGATCCAGCTTGCCCTGATCAAGATGGCTCACCCACCCTTTGGGATCAATTTTTTTTACAATCAGTACGGCATCCTTTTGACCATCCTGATTCAAATCACCTTCTACAGCATCGAACAGAAAGTATTTATCTGGAATAAAGGCCTTAAATTTTTTTGCCTGCTGTTGAAGTTTGATTTCTTTTGGGCTTAGTGTTTTCTGCTGTGGAGTGTTCGCCCATAACGGTACTGAGGCAATCGAACATGCCATAAGTATCGCGACTGATATACCATGACGCTTTAATATTTTTAGCACAGGCATCAGCTGAGCTCCTTTATGATTTTTATAATGTTTTTAGCCAGTATAATTTTTAGATGAATTGGAATGGTAATCGTGATTCAACATATTTTTATGATGTTCCATTGAGATTTTACAGGGGACTTTCGGCATTCTTTACCATGCGTCTTTTCTGACGAATCCAGCGTACTGCCCAAACCACACCAATTAGTAAAACGATCACCACCAATACGGGTATAAAGAATGACAATACGGAAATCACTAATGCGCTGACCCACTCACCTGTCGATACCACAGGATTTGCTACGCCACCCGTGGTTGCGGTCGATACGCCCCGTGCTGCCACTGTCCCAAGTTGCACTGCTCCTGCTGTTCCACCACCGACGATGATTGCGGCAGCCCAACTTGCAAATTGCGACATTTCACCAGAGCTTACCGCCATGGTCGTCAATGTTCCAGCCACCATCGCGGCAGGTGTTGCAATGGTGTCGAGTAAGTTGTCTACCCATGGGATGTAATAAGCGCCTATTTCACACAGTGTGGCAAAGCCTAATGCAATACAGACTGATGGCATAGCCAACCATTCAAAACCTTTTATGGGTTCAAAAATGCCCATAATAGCGGCAATACTCATCACCAATAAGGGAACAAATACGCGGAAGCCACATGCAGCACTCAATCCTATACCAAGACATAAACCGAGTATTGTTTCCATAGTGAACCTTTTTATTAATATGTTTTTAATTTTATTAAGGTAACAAAAAAGCCCTATGGTGTAATAGGGCTTTTGTTTAAAACAGTGGTGTCTGTTTTAGTGTGTTTGCTTGAGCGAATTATTTTTTAAATTGATTGCTTAAGCATTTGGTACACGGTGGTAATCGATCAGTACCAATTTCTAAGTAAGCACGATGCCCACATTGAACGCAAAAATAGAAACCTGTTCCTGGTTTAGAGCCAGCTGTAACCATTTTTGTTCTCCGTATAATTTTAGAAATGGTGGAATCACTATAACGGAGAATGAATGGCTTTTTATTGTCCATTTCGACGGATGATGGTGGCGATTGGGCGAAGCCTAATATTTAAAAACTATCTAAACTTATATTTTCTAAATTTGGAACGTCAATAGAATTAACCGTAAATAAATTTAAGATATCATCTCTATCCATAAAAATTATTTGACTTCTACGATTCGCATCCAACTTATTTCCTAGCCAATTTCTGGCAGCTTTTGTTATTTCACCCCCTGCAATAATAAATGCATGGTCAACTAATACTCTTTTATTCGTTTCAGGATCAAAAATTTCATGTCCTAGCATCATCGTTGTTTGATTATAGATTTCAGCAATGTTGTGATTACTTGCTTTAGATACCCCTGATGAATCTAACTTTCCTTTTTTTACTTGAATACCAAAATAAAGAACATGCTGTGTTGGCAAAATAAACTTCATCCAAATATCTTTGCCATACTCCAATGCCTTATCTTTATGACCTGCAAACGTTATTCGCTGAAATCCTAGAATACGAAACAAAGGAAGAAGCACATTTTCTATAAGTTGATCCTCAGAGCACATGTCCAAATAACTTATTAATCGCTCTCTTTTTTTAATCTCAATTTCAGAAAATATTCTATGTGGATTTTCAACAGGTTTTATAGTCTGATTATTATGTAAATTTTTAATATATAAATTATTGTCTGTACCGTAAAAAGCCTCATACCCTTCTCTACTTAAAGGCTTATTTAATTCAATTAAGGCATTTATACGTTCAGGATCATCTTCTGTCGCATCAGATTTTTGCATTAAAGCTCTTAATACATGTACAAACGTTGGTGGCAATGCATTTGGAGGACAAGACTCTTCCAACAGCTCTGCTAATCTGTCTGATGTCCAAGCCCAACGTGTTGAACCATCATGCTTAAAGGGTAAGCCACAATCTTCAAAAAACTCTGAAATATATCGACTACTTTTATAATCAAAGTAATTTTTATCACCAATAATACATTCAGCAATTTCTCTTAAATTTTTACTTTTGAATTTCATAATTTTTTATTTTTCATAAAGGTTATTTGCACTTAACTTAATATAAGAGTTCAAACCATCGCCATGTCTAGCTAATCTTTTCATCTCTTCGACATTATTAACTCCAGCACTTTGATAACTATAAGTATAAATTTTAAATGTTCTATCAAACTTTACCCTTATATAAGTTTCACCAATTTCATATGCAAGGATTCCAGAATCACCATCTAAATCTAAATATCTTTCCATTATTATTCTCTATAAAAAAAACCCATCATCAAGATAGGTTCTTTTTTAAACAATATCAATTACTTTTAGCTAAAGCATTAAGCTACTTGACCTTCCAAGAAATCCTGTGCAAAGCGTTGTAATACACCACCCGCTTCATACACAGACACTTCTTCTTCGGTATCTAAACGGCATGTCACAGGCACTTCAATGGTTTGATTTTTGCCATCAGCCGTTGCACGCTCAATCACAAGCGTCAAAGTCGAACGAGGCGCAATATTCCCAATCACGCTATACAGCTCAGTACCATCCAAACCTAAAGTTTTACGGTCAGTTCCTGCCTTAAACTCAAGCGGTAACACACCCATACCGACCAAGTTGGTACGGTGAATACGCTCGAAACCTTCTGCCACAATCGCTTCAACCCCTGCAAGGCGAACACCTTTCGCAGCCCAGTCACGGCTAGAACCTTGACCGTAGTCTTTACCTGCCACAATGATCAAAGGCTGTTTACGGTTCATGTAGGTTTCAATGGCTTCCCACATACGCATCACTTCGCCTTCAGGCTCTACACGCGCTTTTGAACCTTGCTTAATCGTACCGTCCGAACGTACCACCATTTCGTTATACAATTTCGGATTGGCAAAGGTCGCACGTTGTGCCGTTAAATGGTCACCACGGTGCGTTGCGTATGAGTTAAAGTCTTCCTCAGGCACGCCCATTTTATGTAAATATTCACCTGCTGCCGAATCCATCATAATCGCATTCGATGGTGATAAATGGTCTGTGGTGATGTTATCGCCTAAAATCGCAAGCGGACGCATATTGGCTAAAGTACGTGGTGCAGCAAGTGCGCCTTCCCAATATGGCGGACGGCGGATATAGGTACTTTGCGGACGCCAGTCATACAGTGGGCTTGCGGCTTGAAGCTTCTCACCCAAATCAAACATTGGGATATACACTTTTTTGAATTGCTCAGGTTTTACCGCAACTTTCACCAATGCATCAATTTCTTCATCAGATGGCCAAATGTCTTTGAGGTAAATTGGGTTGCCATCTTTATCATGACCTAAAGCATCCGTTTCAATGTCAAAACGAATCGTACCTGCAATCGCATATGCAACTACGAGCGGAGGCGATGCCAAGAATGCTTGTTTTGCATACGGGTGGATACGACCATCGAAGTTACGGTTACCTGATAAAACAGCCGTTGCGTAGAGGTCACGGTCGATAATTTCTTGCTGGATTTTTGGATCTAACGCACCTGACATCCCGTTACATGTGGTACATGCATACGCCACGATACCAAAACCGAGTTTTTCTAAATCACCGAGTACACCTGCTTCTTCTAAATACAATGCTGCGGCTTTAGAACCCGGTGCAAAAGATGATTTCACCCACGGCTTACGCACTAAGCCTAACTCATTAGCTTTACGAGCAAGCAAGCCTGCTGCCACTGTATTACGTGGGTTTGATGTATTGGTACATGATGTAATTGCCGCGATGATGATTGCACCATCAGGCATTAAGCCTTCTGCTTCTTGAGCACGTGCTGCTTCTAAATTGCCTGCAATGCCTTTCGCTTTTAAATCACTTGTAGATACACGTGCATGTGGGTTTGATGGCCCTGCAATGTTACGAGTTACGGTTGATAAATCAAAACGAAGTACACGTGGGTACTCAGCTTTGGTCATATCACTTGCCCAAAGACCAATTTCTTTGGCATAGTTTTCTACAAGTTTCACTTGCTCAGGCTCACGACCTGTAAGCGTTAAATAATCAATGGTGTTTTGGTCAATATAGAACATCGCAGCCGTTGCACCATATTCAGGTGTCATATTCGAGATGGTCGCACGGTCACCAATCGACATGGTGTCTGCACCTTCACCAAAGAACTCTAAATAAGCACCGACTACACGCTCTTTACGCAAGAACTCTGTTAAAGCCAATACGATATCAGTTGCCGTAATGCCCGGCTTACGCTGACCAACAAGCTCTACACCAATAATGTCAGGTAAACGCATCCAAGATGCACGACCAAGCATCACGTTTTCAGCTTCTAAGCCACCGACACCAATTGAAATGACACCTAAAGCATCCGTATGCGGTGTATGTGAATCTGTGCCCACACACGTGTCAGGGAAAGCCACGCCACCACGGTTTTGAATCACTGGAGACATTTTCTCCAAGTTGATTTGATGCATGATGCCATTACCCGCAGGAATCACATCAACATTTTCAAAGGCAGTTTTGGTCCACTCAATAAAATGGAAACGGTCTTCATTACGACGATCTTCCACCGCACGGTTTTTCTCAAATGCATCAGGATCAAAACCACCGTACTCGACTGCGAGTGAGTGATCGACAATCAGCTGAGTTGGTACCACGGGATTGACTTTAGATGGGTCTCCACCTTGATCGGCAATCGCATCACGCAAACCTGCAAGGTCCACCAATGCTGTTTGACCTAAAATATCGTGGCAGACCACACGTGCTGGATACCAAGGGAAATCATGGTCTTGTTTGTTAAAGATTAACTCTTTAAGAGACTGCTCTAAAATTGCAGGATCGCAACGGCGTACCAATTGCTCTGCAAGCACTTTAGAAGTATATGGGAGTTTTGCGTATGCGCCTGGCTGAATATCTTCAACGGCTTGACGCACATCATAATATTCGAGCTGGGTACCTTGCAGTGGTTTACGGTAGTTGTTATTCATCGCGTTCCTGCCTTGCCTTGAGCATCTTTTTTCTAAACTTTCTAAACATTTTGTTGTTGATGAGACTTCATCATTTGTGTTGGCATAGTACACTGCTGAAAGTCCATTTCCCAAATCTTATATATTTCATGTACTTAGGTATAAAAAACAGGGTTTTTGAAATATTTTGTTTCAAATAACGCAGTTAAATTAGCAGTTATGTGCTTTTTTTTGAAAAATAGTGGAAAATTGGGATAATTCTTTAGTATTAGATTCAGATTCGAGCATAGAAAATGAACAATTTATCTTTCTCCTCATTTACGCTTAATGGCGTGGATGCTCAAAAATTTTTACAAGGTCAAGTGACGTTGCATGTTGAACGCCTTGAAGAAAAAATCACGCGCTACACAGCAATTTGTGATTTAAAAGGTCGAATTCACTTTGGTCTATGGCTAACAAAACTAAATCCTGAAAGCTTTGTCATTGTCACCACTCAAGATCAGGCTGAAGAATTTTCTAAACACATTAAAAAATTTGGTGCTTTTTCCAAAATGAAACTTGAAGAAGCAGGTCAGGTCTATCCTACGCTTCAAGGTGACACCACTACATTCTCAGCAGCACTAACAGACATTGCCGCTTGGCGAGTTCAAGCCATTCAACAAGGTCAAGCGTATATTGATCAAGCCATTGAACATGTGTTCCAACCCCAAGAACTTCGTTTGCATCAACGTGAAGGCGTTCACTATGACAAAGGTTGTTACTTGGGTCAGGAAGTCATTGCACGCTTATGGTTTAAAGCCAAACCGAAAGCGTGGTTACATCTGATTCAAGGTACAGGTGCTGTGCCTGCAGAAGCGGAACAACTCGATAAAAGCGTACAAGTGGTCAATAGTGCTGCATTTGAAAATGGTTATATCGCTTTGGTGGTGGCACGCCCTGAAGCATTAGCAGAGTTAGACGTGACTGTTTTAGATTTGCCTGAGTATTTAAATGGTGATGTGGCTAGACCACAGTAAAATAATCTAAAAAAACCTCCATTTAGGAGGTTTTTTATTAACCATTAGGCTGAGGATTTGGAACATATTTCCGGTAAATGATCAGGTTTAATATGACCAATACCGCACAACACCAGTACATAAATTCAAAGCTCCATTGTGCAATAACCAATCCCATTACAACTGAACCAACTGCCAGACCAATATCAAAACAAATAAAGAATGTTGATATTGCATGCCCCATCCGATGTTTATCTACGGTTTGAATGGTGAGCGTTTGCAAACAAGGAAATACTGAACCATATCCAATTCCAATAAAAATTGCAGATAACCACAACATCCACTGATTATTGACTAGTGTTACGACCACAAGTCCAATCGCAAAAAATATAAAAGAAGGAACGATAACAGCACGCGGACCTTGACGATCATAAATTTTACCAACCCAAGGTCTTACAATTAACATCGAAACCGCAAACAATATAAAAAATACACTGGTATACGTCAGCAGCTGTTTGCTCTCACTGTAAACCGTAATAAAACTGGTAATACTCGAGTAAGCAAAAGCTGTAAGTAAAGCAACACCACTTACAGCAAAAACTTTAGGCTCAAGAAAATCATCTAGCTTAAAACCTTTTTTATTCATTTTATTTTGCTGAGGTATCTGATTCGCTGGAATATTTAATAGCCAGCTAAAAATTAGACCTAAACTGATGAGCACCGCGAGAGCACCGAATAAAATTTGGAAGCTATAAAATTGAATCATGGTAAGCGCAATTAATGGTCCAAATACCACACCTAGGTTAGTGGACATCACATAATAACCCATGCCTTCACCTTTACGATGCTCAGGAATAAAGTCATTCGCGACTGGAACAGCCACAGTGGTCAACACACTAAACCATATCCCATGTAAAAATCGTATAAGCAACAATGACCACATGTTATCAATGAATAAATAAGCAAATGCAAAGACCGCAAAAAACGTGCTCGATCCACGCATAGTGAGTCGCTTACCCATTTTTTGAATGATCATGCCTGAAAATGGTCGTACTGCTATTGATGAGGCGAGAAAAAGCGTTAACGCTAATCCTGCTTCTTCAACTGATCCCGCTAAATCCTTCACAATGTAAATCGGAAGGACAGCCAACATGGCAAAGTAGTAAATAAAAACAAATAAATTATTTAATACACACAAGATAAATGAACGATTCCAAAGTCGTTCGGTGGTTACACTCATGAAAATCTACTCTTGTCGCATTAATGTTTAGGCGTGAGGACGTAATGGATCTAAACTCAGTTTGACCAATTGACGGATATAGTGCTCATCAGGCAAATGATTAAAAAAAATAATTTGGTAATGAATAGGACCATACAGTCGATCAAGTACCAAATCATAGTGATCATGTTCAATCAGCTCCCCCGCCTCAATCGCCTGTTGGATCAGTTGGTGCAGTTGAACTCGTTTAGGTAATAAATATTGCTTGAAGAATGTTGCAGCCAATTCACGATGATTCGCCATAACCACCAACATCGCTCGTCCCACTGGATGATCTAAAGCCTTAGCCAAACGAAGCAATTGTTGATTAAGATTTTGTTCAAGATCGAATTCTGGCTCAAACTCAAAAATTGAGAGTGTGAGCTCCTTAAACGTGTCTAGAACCAATTCAGATTTATGTGACCACCATCGATAAATAGTCGACTTTCCCACCCCAGCACGTGAAGCAATGTCTTCTACTGTCAGTTGGTGATATTCCACTTCATTCAAAGCCTGTTTGACTGAAGCTAAAATACATGATCGGCGTCGTGCACTTTTGTCTTCGCTTGTCATGAAATTCTCACAAATAAAACGATACGTTTCGTATCGTTTTATAATAGAGTTTTTTTATTGATAAAGATATGAAAATAAGACCAAGGCGTTAGATGGAATAGATTTTAACTCTCAATCGATTGAGAGATGACTCATAAAAAAACCTCCTATATCGCTAGGAGGTTTTATTCTAAAAGCCATGAAATAATTTATTCATATCCTTCACCACATAATCTTTAAAATGAAATGCTCTCGCGTGTTTAGCATCAAACTTTACGGTTAAATCACCTTTTTGGAATACATACACTCGATTCTCCTGACTCACCAAATACTGCTCGCCAAGTTTTAATAAGAGCGCATCTATCTTTTGTTCATCTGGGATTGAATCATCTTGAAAAACTTTATCGTAATTACGTTTAATGCCTTTTATAAACATCGTTGACCACCTCATTGCACAATGCGTATTTAAGCAAAACCATCGAAGAACTACTAGTGGATTAAAATTTTGGTTAAATCCATATATTCAAGGCTGAACAACATAAATCCAGTGTCGTTTATATGCTTATACTGCAATACACATACTTTATTCACAAAGCGAAGCTAAATTTGAAGGATGTATACATATTCTATATTTACATTCACATAATTCGGACTATGATGAAATGGTGTAAAACTCTATTTACATCAAATAAATAGGGTTGCTTTTAAGATAGGTATAAAACAATTATGAAAAAAATATTATGTGGTGCTTTACTCGCTGTTGCCACCTCATTTAGCTTCGCTGCCGCACCAGTCGATCCTGCATTCAGCAAAGTACAGGAACTGATTCAAGCAAAGAATTACAATGCGGCCTACCAAGAACTTGAACGCTTATCAAAAGCAGGGAATCCTCAAGCGACTTATAACTTGGCATATCTCACTCAAGCTGGTCAAGGAACCAAACAAGACAACAAAAAAGCAGTACAACTTTATGAACAAGCTGGCACTGCAGGCTATCCTTTAGCCAATTATGTATTGGCGCAAAACTATGCCACTGGCGGCTTGGGTCTGACCAAAAATGAAAAAAAATCTCGTGAATACTTAGATAAAGCTGCAGCTCAAGGTTTTGAAGATGCGATTGTTGAATCTGCTGTTCTACTGTTCTCTGAAGGCAAAGAACAATCTGATAAGCTCGCGTTACAAAAACTTGATCCTTTAATTAAGAAAGGAAGTTATCCAGCCATTCATGCTCGTGCTTTATACGATATTTCATTAGGCTTTAAGACCAAAACTGAAGCGCCTGTGAAAAAAGGTTTAGCGAGCATTCAAGATTTAGGTAAAAAAGGATACATCCCTGCGCTTATGGCCATTGGTAACATGTTCGTAAACGGAAATATCGTTCCGCAAAACTTACCTGAGGCAAAAAAAATATTTAGTGCTTTAGCAGATGAAAATATTCCTCAAGCCAAGGAAAATCTAGCGATCGTGAACAAACTGATTGCTGAGAATGCAAAAAAACCTGCAGCAAATACGAAAGCTAAATCTTAAGCATTAATTTAAATTTTAAACCGATGCTCAAATACAAAAACCCTATCGCAAGATAGGGTTTTCTTATATGAAAAGGAGATTTATGATTACATTCTAAGTTTTATTCAATTACCACCACAAAATAATTAATCCAGCAGTCACAATAAATCCAATCACCGTACTCATCAATAAAGGTGTAATTGCACGATCATTGAGCCCATACGCTTGTCCCAACATTCCAAATAATGCAGGTGTAGGTAAAGCTGCAATCAATGTCCCTACATACACGATATCCATCGGTGCTTGAGCAATAAATCGTAGAGTCAAATACATGAGTATTGGAAAAATAAAGTTGGACGATAGAACAATATAAAGACTCTGCTGATTGACATATTTTAGGGTTAAACCTGCGATGCTTCCGCCAATCACAAATAACGCCAAAGGAGATGCCGTCTGACCAATCATTAAGAAAACTTGATCTATATAATGCGGCAGTTTAACCTGAAAAATAGCGCACACAATTCCGATTACCACACCAATAAACAATGGATTTTTACATAGGATTATAAAGTTATTTTTTAATGTATTGAGTAGTGCTTGCTGATTTTGAGCTTGCAATCCCGCAATAAATAAAGCTGCTGGAACAAGAAAAACACTTTCGATAATTACGATTAAAGAAGTAAAGGCAAGCGCGATATGACCAATCAATAGACTTAAAATGGCCGTACCAAGTAGTCCAGTATTAGACATTGACGCTCCAATTGAGAGAATGGCAGCATCACTGAAATTGTTTTTAAAATGCTTTACCAAAATCCATAAAGCGATTGCAAATACAAAGGCAGTCACCACAATATAACTGTAAAAAAGTTCAGGTTGCCATATCGCATCAAGATCTTTTGATGAAAGCGCTTGTAAAAATAGAGCAGGTAAAGCGACTCGAATGACGAATGTACCAACAATAGAGACTTGTTCCTTGCTAAGTAAATTCAGTTTAACCGAGGCATATCCCGAAAAAAGCAGTAAAAAAATCGGAATAATGACCGATAAAACCATGACTTAGCATCCCTAGCTATTGTATGAGTTAGTCAAATTATCATACAACAGCCGTAATTACCTAGGATGACTTTTTAAGTATACCTTTATGCCTATTTTATCTATCAGCATATGGCTTAAATAATGATTTCACATCATGCGGTTGGCATCGTAAATATTGCGGACTAATTTCAACCTCTGCTTTTAATTGAGCAGCAGCATGCCATGGCCATCTTGGATTAAATAGTATTGCCCTTGCGAGCCCGATTGCATCAGCTTTGCCTTGTTGTAAGACATCTTCCGCCTGTTGAGGTTCAGTGATCAGCCCAACAGCAATCACTGGAATGTCTACGTGTTTCTTGATTGCTTCCGCAAATGGAACTTGGTAATTAGGACCAATCTGAATATTTTGATCGACATGTAATCCACCAGATGATGCATGGATATAAACTGCACCAAGTTTTTCTAATGCCTTTGATAACCCAATTGAGTCATCAATATTCCATCCCTTTTCTTGCTCCATCCAGTCTGTTGCAGACAAACGAACACCGATTGGATAGTTGTCTGGAACAGCATTTTTGATCGCCTGAAAAACCTCTAAAGTTAGACGAATGCGATTCTCAAAACTTCCACCATATTCATCTGTTCTTCGATTAGATAAAGGGGACATAAATTGATGTAATAGATAACCATGAGCCGCGTGGACTTCGATGAGATCAAAACCTGCATCTACAGATCTGACTGCTGCAGTTGCAAAGTCATCGATAATTTTTTCGATTTCCTCGATACTTAATTCATGAGGAGCCTGATCATCTGGATTAAATGGTAAATCACTTGCAGATACCGTTTGCCAGCCATGTTCATGATTCGATGAGAATTGACCACGTCCCAACCATGGTTTATCAGTTGAAGCTTTACGTCCCGCGTGCGCTAACTGAATGGCGATTGGCGTTGGAGCAATCGATTTTACCTTATCAATCAATGCTTTTAATTGTGCACGTTGTAAATCATTCCACAACCCTAAATCTGCAAAACTGATACGACCTACAGCTTGTACCGCAGTTGCTTCAATAATATATAATCCAGCACCCGACAATGCATAACTCGCCCATTGTTGTTCATGCCAAAAACTATGCTCCCCTGCTTCATTCGCAGAATACTGACACATGGGAGCAATAATAATTCTATTTTTGAGTGATAAATTTCCGAATTGAATTGGCTCAAATAATTTTGCCACACTGAATCTCCCTGATTTTAAATTGATTTATTTGTAGCAGTGTACAACGCATTTACGTGATAAATCATCTAAGTTCATTTCATCATTGAATGCTTTAAAAAACATTTTAAAACTTAACCATGAAGGCACTAGATGGATTGTGTATCATATTCTGTTCAAGCGTAATATCTTGTAGTTCACTCGATGCTGCTTGCAATATCCTCATTTAACCCAATATTTTTCTACTCGCCCATTTAACAGAGTTTCCATGCCTGAATTACCTGAAGTTGAAACCACTAAAACCAGCTTGCTCCCTTTGCTGAATCAAAAAGTACTTTCTGTTCAAGTCAATAATTCAAGTCTGAGATGGCCTATACCAAATGATGTAAATCAATTGGTCGGTCAACGACTGATAGGGCTAACACGTCGATCCAAATATATTTTGGCACAATTTGAAAATGTGACCATGTTATGGCACTTGGGAATGTCTGGAAGCTTTCGTTTGAGTGATTCACGTGATGCGTTGAGAAAGCATGATCATTTCATCATTCAATTCGATGATATCCAATTACGCTACCACGATCCTCGTCGTTTTGGTTGCATTTTATGGCTGGATGATCATGCTCAATCCAAACTTTTAGATACGCTTGGACCTGAACCTTTAAGTGAATCTTTCAATGCTGACTATCTAGAGCAGAAATTTAAAAATAAGAGTGTTGCAGTCAAAGTTGCAATTATGGATAACCACATTGTTGTGGGTGTTGGAAATATTTACGCAACTGAAAGTCTGTTTAATTTGGGCATTCATCCTGCACAACCCGCCTCTAGTCTTACACGGTCACAAATTGAAAAATTTGTCATTGAAATCAAACGAATCCTTAAACAAGCAATTGATTTAGGCGGATCTACTTTACGTGATTACACCAATGCCATGGGCGAAAATGGCTACTTTCAACAAACGCTATTGGCTTATGGGCGCGCTGGTGAAATGTGCATCAACTGTGAAACAACTTTAGAAAATATTAAGCTCGGGCAACGTGCTTCTGTTTTTTGCCCTGAGTGTCAACCGCTTAAGCGACCTCAAGCCTCAAAGAATCCTGTATCAAAGGTAAAATCCAAATGAAATCAGCAATTGTTCGGCATATTTTAGTCAAAGATCAAGACCTGTGTATCCAACTTAAACAAAAGCTTAAAGACGGTGCTGATTTTGCTAAAATTGCTAAGCAACACTCAACTTGTCCCTCAGGAAAAAAAGGAGGGGAATTAGGTGAGGTTAAGAAAGGACAATTGGTTGGTCCTATCGATAAGGCAGTTTTTAGTTTGGCTGAACGTGAATTACATGGACCAATTAAGAGTCAATTCGGCTGGCATTTACTCGAAATTAAATTTCGTATGGATTTTTAAACTTCCTGGATTTCCCTCTCCTTTTAGGAGATGAGAAGCATCGCTTCGCAAGAAAGAGCTAAGAATCAATCCCTCCCAGCCTCCCTTTGACAAAGGGGGATTTCGGGCGATTTAAAAAACGATGAGATATAAAAAACGGCGCATTTAGCGCCGTTTTCGTTGTAAAAGCATTAACCTTTACGTTTTAATTCGTCACGAATTTCACGAAGTAATTCGATATCTTCTGGAGTAGCTTCAGGTGTTGGAGCTTCCTCCTCTTGCTTACGACGCATTTTATTCATCAATTTCACTAACCAGAATACCACCCATGCAAGCAGGATGAAGTTGATGAGAATCGTCAAGAAATTACCGTAAGCCAAAACATTTAAACCCGCTTCTTGAGCGGCAGCAAGCGTTGTAAGGTTATTTGGATTATCTCCTAATACAACAAACCAGTTTGAATAATCAACATCACCGCCTAAGATCCAACTGATAATTGGCATGATGACATCTTTCACCATTGAATCGATGATTTTACCAAACGCCCCACCAATGATCACACCGACCGCCAGATCCATTACATTGCCTTTCACGGCAAATTCTTTAAACTCTTTAATAATGCTCATTTTTTCTCCAAAATTTTTCTATGCATTAATGTGACATAATATACATTATTCTTAATGATATTTCCGTCTAAACTCGTTGGTTTTCCACCAAAATCATAAGTATCTCTGTTTAAATAAACAAGATCTTGTCCAAATCAACTACAACAATTCAACAACTTTTATTTCATATCTTAAATGATGTAGTCAAGATATAAAAAAAACCGCTCTTTTGAGCGGTTTTTTTATTTAAATCAATTAAGATTTATTACGTTTACGTTCGTTTTCAGTCAACCAACGCTTACGAATACGAATTGATTTAGGTGTAACTTCAACAAGCTCATCATCTTGAATAAATTCAAGTGCTTGTTCTAACGTATATTCAATCGCAGGAACAAGTGTTAATGCATCATCAGTACCTGATGCACGAACGTTTGTTAATTGTTTCGCTTTAGTTGGGTTTACAACCATATCGTCAGAACGAGAGTTAATACCAATAATCATACCTTCGTAAACTTCTAACTGAGGTTTAGCAAATAGACGACCACGGTCTTGTAAACTGAACAATGCATAGCCCAAGCATGTACCTTGAACCATAGAAATCAACACACCGTTTTGACGTTTTGCAACAGAACCTTGTTTCATTGGTCCATAGTGCGAGAAACTTGAGGTCATGATACCAGTACCTGAAGTCATGGTCATGAATTCTGAACGGAAACCAATCAAGCCACGTGAAGGTACAGTTGCTTCAATACGAATACGACCTTTACCGTCGACTTCCATATTGGTCATTTCACCTTTACGGTTACCCATTTGTTCCATCACAGCACCTTGATGCTGTTCTTCTACGTCAAATGTTACGTTTTCGTATGGCTCTTGCATTTCGCCGTCAATCTCTTTCAAGATTACTTGCGGACGAGATACACCCATCTCGAAGCCTTCACGACGCATGTTTTCGATCAATACCGAAAGGTGAAGTTCACCGCGGCCCGACACTTTAAAACGGTCAGGACTGTCAGTATCTTCTACACGAAGTGCTACGTTGTGAATCAATTCGCGGTCAAGACGTTCACGGATGTTACGTGAGGTCACAAACTTACCTTCTTTACCGGCGAATGGTGAGTTGTTAACTTGGAATGTCATCGATACTGTAGGCTCATCTACAGAAAGCGGTGGCAATGCTTCAACATGTTTAGGATCACAAATCGTGTCAGAGATATGAAGTTCGTCCATACCTGTTACACATACGATGTCACCTGCAGAAGCAGATTCAACGTCGATACGCTCTAAACCATGGTAACCCATGATTTTTAAGATACGACCGTTACGTGTTTTACCATCTTTGTCGATTACCGTTACAGGTGTGTTCAATTTCACTGAACCACGTTGGATACGACCAACACCAATAACGCCAACGAAGCTGTTATAGTCAAGTGAAGACACTTGCATTTGGAATGGACCATCAACATCCACTGCTGGCGGCTCAACGATGTCTACGATTGTTTGGAACAACGGAGTCATGTCTTCAGCCAATTCTTCTGGTGAAGGACCTGCTACACCACGAAGACCAGAAGCATAAACCACAGGGAAGTCTAACTGTTCGTCAGTACCACCAAGGTTATCAAATAAATCGAATACTTGATCGATTACCCAGTCAGGACGCGCATTAGGCTTGTCAACTTTGTTGATAATTACGATTGGTTTTAAACCACGTGCGAACGCTTTTTGCGTTACGAAACGAGTTTGTGGCATTGGACCTTCTTGTGAGTCTACCAAAAGAAGTACACAGTCAACCATCGACATTACACGTTCAACTTCACCACCGAAGTCGGCGTGTCCCGGGGTATCCACGATGTTGATACGGTATTCAGTATCAGTACGTTTATCTAACCATTTGATTGCAGTGTTTTTTGCAAGAATGGTAATACCACGTTCACTTTCAATAGCGCCTGAATCCATGACACGCTCGATCTCACCCGCGCGTTCACCCAAAGCACCTGATTGTTGTAAAAGTTTGTCGACAAGAGTCGTTTTACCATGGTCGACGTGTGCGATGATGGCAATATTACGGAGAGTTTTAATATCTGACATGTAAATTCGATACGCTTTAAATTTGAGGGCAAATTATACAGAAAAATCCTAAACTTTTATAGTGACTGTTTCTTTACAATTTCATTTTTTTTGACAAATGGTTATGTTTCGGTTTTGTAAACCCATGTAACTCGATTAGAATGTCGGCACTTTCGCTTAATCTAGATGGTATAGACCATGCCCGCTCCCGACCAATCTCAAGAACCGAAACTCGATCTTGTTTATGGTTTAGACGATAAACCAAAACCGTTCATCGCTTTTCTCGCTGCAATTCAGCATTTACTTGCCATTATTGTTCCGATTGTTACTCCTGGTCTATTGATCTGTTTGGCTTTAGGTGTTTCTAAAGAAGATACAAATATGATCCTTTCCATGTCATTGGTAATTTCAGGGATTGCGACTTTCTTGCAAAGTAAAAAGGTTGGTCCTTTTGGTGCAGGCTTACTGATTGTTCAAGGTACAAGTTTTAACTTTATCGGTCCTATTATTGGGATTGGCTCGGCAATGGTTGCTGCAGGAACTCCAGTCGAAACCGTTATGGGTTCAATTTTTGGTGTCGTGATTGCAGGCTCATTCATTGAAATGGGAGTTTCTCGCATATTACCATGGGTAAAAAAACTCATTACTCCACTTGTGACTGGTATTGTTGTACTCCTCATTGGCTTAACCTTGATTAAAGAAGGTTTAATCTCAATGGGTGGTGGTTACCAAGCGATGAGTAATAACACTTTTGCCAATACAGACAATCTCATTATGTCTTGTACTGTCTTGGCATTAATCATTCTCTTAAACCGCTTGAATGTAACTTGGGTCAAGAGTAGTGCGATTTTGATTGCACTGATCGTGGGTTATGCACTAGCAGGCTTCATGGGCCATTTAGATTTTTCTGGCTTAGAAAATGCACCTTTGGTTCAAGTTCCTACACCAATGCACTTTGGTTTAGACTTCTCTTGGAGTTTATTTATACCAATGGCATTTATTTATTTGGTTACTTCATTAGAAGCGATTGGTGATATCACCGCGACCTCTAAGTTATCCAATCAGCCTGTTGATGGTCCGAAATGGATGGAGCGAATTAAAGGTGGTGTACTCGTCAACGGTGCAAACTCCTTACTCGCTGGTTTATTTAATACTTTCCCGAGTTCTGTTTTTGCTCAAAACAATGGTGTTATCCAATTAACTGGCGTTGCTAGTCGACATGTGGGTATATGGATCGCCGCTCTATTAGTTATTCTGGGTTTACTACCAGCAGTCGCTGCCATCATCCAAGCTGTTCCTCAAGCTGTACTAGGCGGTGCTGTCATGGTGATGTTTGGGGCTGTTGCGGCATCTGGGATTAATATCCTTTCTGGCATTCAACTTGACCGCCGTGCATTGCTTATTATTGCAATTTCACTTGCCCTCGGTTTAGGTGTTGCTCAAGTTCCACAGATTCTTGAACATATGCCTGAACTCATTCGTAATATATTTAGCTCTGGTGTAGCAACTGGCGGCATTGCAGCCTTGATCTTGAACTTCGTTCTACCTGAAGCAAAGAAATAATTTAGATTGAATCAAAGACTGCCCAGCATTGTCTGGGCTCTTTTATTCTGTGGAGAAATATATGGTTCCTCAAAGTGAAGTTGTTATTCGTCAACATAACTTTCTGAAAGGTCGAATATTATTAGTCAATGCACCAACTGATGACTTAACTACTCAGCTCGATAAAAACATTCAGGCTTCAGTATGGACATGGAACTATAACGACTTTCTATTTTTCCAAAATCAAAATATTCCTGTTCATTTTGGGACGGATATCCCTGAAGCAGAATATGATCAAGTCATTATTTTTGTACCTAAAGCCAAAGAACTTTTGAATTACTTACTACATAGTGTGGTATTAAAACTCGGTCTTGGTGCATCAATTTTTCTTGTAGGTGAAAAGAAAGGTGGCGTTGAACGAGCAGCAAAACAACTCGTTCCATTTGGCAAATGTGTCAAACTTGATAGCGCTCGTCATTGTCAAATGTGGCAATTAATAATCGATAAGACTCCTACGCCTCGATCTTTAGAAAATTGGGCTCAACAATATACAATTCAAACACCGAATGGCGAATTACAGATTTATGCTTTACCTGGTGTATTTAGTCAAAATAAACTTGATATTGGTACAGCTGTATTTCTCCCCTACCTCAATCGAGTGAGTTCAGGTAAAATCGCTGACTTCGGTTGTGGTGCTGGCATTATCAGTGCATATTTAGCCAAATTGAATCCCAAAAATCGTATTTTTGCGCTTGATGTGGATGCTTTTGCGCTCGCCTCCACCCGCCTAACATTTGAAAAAAATAATTTGTCACCAGAACAGCTCGAAATCAAAGCTGTGACTGGCATTGAAGATGCGCCACTATTTTTACATGCCATCGTCAGTAACCCTCCTTTCCATCAGGGTATATACACTGATTACAATGCGAGTGAGAATCTTTGTAAGACATCACGTCGCCATCTAAAGTCTGGTGGTGAACTTTGGATCGTGGCAAATCGTTTTTTAAACTATCCAACTCTCATTGAGCAAAATTTTGGTCAATGTGAAACTTTGACTGATCAACAAGGCTTTAAAGTACTGTTTGCAAGTACTCAAAAGAAATCATAAGGAACTTTCGATGAGCGAAACCGGTCAACTTAAGCGAAAGCTTGGAGCACGCCATCTTAATATGATCGCCATTGGTGGTTCTATCGGTACAGGACTATTCCTAGCTTCGGGTGCAACAATTGCCAATGCTGGCCCTGGTGGTGCATTACTTGCCTATTGTTTAATTGGCGTAATGATTTACTTCCTCATGACCAGCTTAGGCGAACTCGCAACACACAATCCAACATCAGGTGCTTTCTTCACCTATGGCACCAAATATGTCGAAGGTGGGTTTGGATTCGCACTAGGCTGGAACTATTGGTACAACTGGGCGATAACCGTCGCATTTGAACTTGTTGCAGTTCAATTCATCATGAAATTTTGGTTTCCTGATATCCCAGGTTTCTATTGGAGTGCCATTTTCCTTGCTATCGTTTTTGGTATTAACGCCTTAACAGTCAAAGGTTTTGGTGAGTCTGAGTTCTTTTTCTCACTCATTAAAGTTCTTGCCATCATTGCATTTATCATCATTGGTATTTTCATGATTGCCAAAATCATGATGACACCCAATGTTGCAACTTTCGCAAATTGGTCAAAGGGTGAAGCGCCATTTGTAGGTGGTTTGTCAGCATTAATTGGTGTCGCGATGATCGCAGGATTCTCATTTCAAGGTACTGAAATGGTTGGTGTTGCCGCTGGTGAGTCGAAAGATCCGAAGAAAACCATTCCTATTGCGATTAAACAGATCTTCTGGCGTATTCTCTTATTCTATATCGTTTGTATTTTTATTATCGGTACATTGATTGCGCATGATGATCCTCGTCTAATGCAAGCTGCTTCAGATGAGAATATTGCATTATCACCTTTTACTTTACTCTATGAACAAGCAGGCTTTGCTTTCGCTGCAAGTGTCATGAATGCAGTCATTCTTACGGCTATCCTTTCTGCCGGAAATTCAGGAATGTACTCTTCCACACGAATGCTTTTTGATATGGCAAAAAATGGAAGTGCACCCAAAGTTTTCTCCAAACTTGATGGTCGCGGTGTACCAATGAATGCACTTTATGCTACGACAGCAATCGCAGCACTATGCTTCTTGACGACATTTATTGGTGAAGAGGAAGTATTTAATTGGCTTCTGAATATGTCTGGTATGTGTGGCTTTATCGTATGGCTCGGTATCGCAATCTCTCATTACCGATTCAGGAAAGGCTATTTGGCTCAAGGATATAAGTTAGAAGATTTAGCATATCGTGCAAAATTTTTCCCTTTTGCACCGTGGTTCGCTTTTATTTTGTGTGCAATCGTTGTGTTAGGTCAAAATTATCAAGCCGTACTTGATGGGGAGTGGATCGCAGTAGTCTCCACATATATTGGGATCTTCTTATTCTTAGCAATATGGCTAGTTTATAAGTTCAAGTACAAAACCAAGTTGATTCAATATCAAGATATGGATGTAAAACCAATTCAAGTCGATCAAGACTAATAAAATAAAAAAACAGCTCAAATTGAGCTGTTTTTTTATTGTTAGATTATGATCTTATTGTATTTTTAAGATTAAATTCACTCGACGATTCAATGCTCGACCCTCTTCTGTCGTGTTATCCGCAATTGGCTGATTTGGGCCATAGCCTTGTGTCGAAATCTGTTTAGGATCAACATTATATTGCATCACCAATTCATTACGCACAGCATTTGCTCGCTCAAGAGATACTTTTTGATTCGCTGATACTGACCCTCGATTATCTGTATGTCCATCCACTTGAAGTATAAAACTTTTATTCTGCGCCAAAACTTTTGAAGCTACTGTTAAATAAGGTTGATACCGAACATCAATTTGACGGGAATTGTGATTAAAGTAGAGCGGTAAACCTTGTTTTAATTCATTTAATATCTTTTGATCCAAGTCTTGTACACCAGTAGTTGATTGCATCTTTGTCGTTGTGCAAGCCGTCAAAGTTAAAGCAATGCATAAGCTTGCTATTAAACTATATTTCATCTTTATTCTCATTGTGTTGTTCATTATATTTTGTGAAATATATCACATTATTTAAAAAAGAGTTAAAAAAAACAGCTCCGAAGAGCTGTTCTTAATAATCAATTAAAGATTATTGTGCTGCTTGAGGTTGAGCAACTACTGTACGGCTACCAGAAATCGTAGCGAATACACGACGGTTCATCGCACGACCTTCTTTAGTTGCGTTGTCAGCAATTGGTTGATCCCAAGCGAAACCTTGAGTCGCTAAACGAGAAGCGTCAATGTTGTATTCGCTTACAAGAGCAGATTTCACAGAGTTAGCACGAGCTAAAGATAAACGTTCGTTCAACGCACGTGGACCAGTATTATCAGTGTGACCTTCAATACGAGCAGTTGCATTTGGATATTCGTTTAATTTTTCAGCTACTTTAGCAATTTCAGGCTTGTACTGATCTTTGATGTTAGACTTGTTCGTATCGAAGAATACGCGAAGTTCCATGTTAAGATCTTCAGTCAACTCTTGTGGAGCTGGTTGAACTGGAGCTGGAGCTGGTTGAACTGGAGCAACTTCTACTACTTCAGCAGCAGGCTTCAAGTGACCGCCTAAAACTACGTTAAGACCAGCAAGTGCTGTGTAGTTCCAGAAATCCTCGTCGATGTTATAAGTTGCACGAGCTTCTGTACGAAGAGATAGAGCATCATTTAAGCGCCAGAAAGCACCTACACCTGCATTACCTAAAGTACCTTCGTCATCTTTAAGATTTACACCATCGTATTCATATTTGTAGTGACCAGCACCCAAAAGAACGTATGGCTTAATTTTGCTGTCATAGTTCTTAGTGATTAAATCAGAAGTAACATAGAAGTTACCATTGATTTGAGTTTGCTTGTACTCGCCAACATCATTACCAGTAATTGTGCCTTCGATATCACCTTTTACTTGGTTATATTCAGCTTCAAAACCCAACCATGGAGTAAGTTCAATACCTAACGCAGCACCAACGAATAAATCGTCTTGTAATTCGATAATGCTGTCAGATAAGTGATCAGCAGCACCGTTGTTGTGTTGAGTGTCTTGGAATGTGTAACCCACTAATAGTGGAGTAACAGTTACACCAGCATTAGCAGCAGCGAATGGAGCAGCAACAAGCATAGCAAGTGCGATACGACTCAATTTCATGGATATCCTCCAGAGATAACAATTGTTTTTCAAGCTCAGCCTAAAATAATTATGGCTTCCTGAGATAGGCTTTTTTATACCCCAGTATTTTTTTTAAGCTACTCATGTTGAATCATACAAACACTTAAAGTGAATTCCAAGTGTTTGATTACTTTAATCAAGTAAATTATTGACAAAATTACTTACAATTTCCGTTGTAATTCGGTAATTTTTTACTCAATTTATCCGCATGAATAACTTATCTTTTCATTTTTGGTATATTAACAGCATTCAAAGGTGATAGTAATCATTTTTTAGCACTTCAGCTTATAATATAACTTCACCAAGATTATCTATAAATTCAAATAATTAACAAATACTAGAAGCTTTAAAATGTATTCCTATTGTAAATCTCTTGCTTTTACCCTTTTAGAACTCATTTTCACGATCGTCATTATTAGTATTCTTGTGATGATAGCACTCCCTCATTATCATGAATTTCGTGAAAATCAAGAAAGGGCGCAAATTCTTAGCACGGTACGGCAAGCCATCAGCCAAGCTAAAGCCAATGCTGTAAGTTACCGAAGCCCTGTGATGATCTGTGCTTCTCAAGATTTAAAATCGTGTAAGAACAGTCAATGGCATAAAGGGTTTATCATCTTTCTAGATCAGAATCACAATCAACAATTCGATCCTCACGAAAAGCTTATTCAAGCAACTTCGACAGATTACCAATATGGTGATTTCAGTTGGAAAGGTGGTGTTACCAGCAAGAATACGATCACCTTCCAACCAGACTCTGGTTTACCACGTGGATCAATGGGACATTTTAAATACTGTGCACATTCAAATAAATCAAATCTAATCGTTAGACTTTCAATGATGGGACAGACTCGTCTTGAAGAAACTAAGACATGTGAATGACAACTTATCAGTCACATTTTACACACTATAGCCAATATTAATTGGCCTGATATTACATATACTCAAGCTGTAAAACAAAGCTAAATAAATTGGAGAGAATAATGACTGATATCGTCATCCTTAATGGTGCACGTACGGCAATGGGCGGCTTTCAGGGAAGTTTATCAAGTGTGACTGCACCAGAACTGGGTGCAGTGACCATTAAAGAGGCTATCTCACGCTCGGGTTTGCAGCCAGCAGACATTGAAGAAGTCATTATGGGTTGCGTTTTGCCTGCAGGTTTAAAACAAGGCCCTGCTCGCCAAGCCATGCGCAAAGCTGGACTACCTGACTCGACAGGTGCAGTGACAATCAATAAATTATGTGGGTCAGGCATGAAAGCTGTGATGCAAGCAGCTGATATGATTAAAGCTGGTTCAGCAAATTTTGTGGTTGCAGGCGGTATGGAGTCTATGACCAACGCTCCTTACGTCTTACCTAAAGCACGTGGTGGTTACCGCATGGGTCACGGTGAAATCAAAGATCATATGTTCTTCGATGGTTTAGAAGATGCTGAAACTGGTCGTTTGATGGGCTCATTTGCTCAAGATATGGCCAACACTAAAGGCTATACCCGTGAGCAAATGGATGACTTTGCAATACGTTCATTAAAGCGTGCTCAAACTGCGATTACTGAAGGCTACTTCAACGATGAAATCGTCCCTGTTACTGTGTCAACTCGTAAAGGAGATGTCGTTGTAGATAAAGATGAGCAACCTTTTAACGCAAACATCGATAAAATACCAACACTTCGCCCAGCTTTTGCTAAAGATGGTACGATCACTGCTGCCAATGCCAGCTCGATCTCTGATGGTGCTTCAGCCTTGGTTATCAGTTCATCTGAACAAGCACATACAAAGGGTTTAAATCCTTTAGCCAAAATTGTGGCATATGCCTCTAATTCACAACATCCCTCTGAGTTTACGATTGCACCAGTCGGTGCAATCCAAAAGGTTCTCGATAAAACAGGTTGGAATGTCGCAGAAGTCGACCTTTGGGAAATCAACGAAGCTTTTGCAATGGTCACAATGTGTCCTATTGATGAGTTCAAACTCGACCCTGAAAAAGTAAATATCAACGGCGGAGCATGTGCTTTAGGACATCCAGTAGGATCTACAGGTTCACGGATTATTTTAACGTTAATCCATGCACTTAAACGCACAGGTGGTCAACGTGGTATTGCTGCGCTTTGTATCGGTGGTGGCGAAGCAACTGCAGTGGCGATTGAGTTAATCTAAAGCGTCTAAAGCCCCTATTTTTCAAAGAGGGGCTTGAGGGAGATTTAAATGATAATCCTCCCCTAAACCCTTCTTGACTAAAGGAGGGTAAATAAAAAAGCCTCTACTTAGCTAGAGGCTTTTTTATAATCTCAATTCAAAGCATAGCTTTGAATTATTAGACTTAAAGAATTTCTTTACGTAGTTGCTCTGGAGATTTCATTGACAATAAGCCTGGTGCAACGTCAAATGCAGTTTTCGCGCCATATTGACCCATTTGATTCATGCGGTAGCATGCACGTGCATAAGCCACAAGTACACTTGCAGTAAACTCAGGATTGCTATCTAATTTCAACGAAAACTCCATTACTTGAGTCTGCTCTGCACTACTATTACCACTGCGAATGACAAATCCACCGTGGGGCATACGATTATGCTCGTTACGAAGCGTTTCTTCATCAATGAAGTTCACAGTCGTGTTGTACTCTGCAAAATAGTCTGGCATGGTCACAATCGCCTGCTTTACAGCTTCAGCGTCAGCACCATTTTCAAGCACAACATAACATTCACGAGTATGTTTTTCTTTAGTGGTTAATATAGGACGTGAACCACTACGAACTTTATCAATCGCATCTTGTGATGGAATAGTATATTGAACACCTGCTTTAACACCCGCCACACGGCGAATCGCATCTGAGTGACCTTGACTCAAACCCTTACCCCAGAAAGTATAGGTTTCACCATCTGGTAATAATGCCTCACCAAATAAACGATTAATTGAGAACATGCCTGGATCCCATCCAATCGAAATCATTGCCGTTTTTTTGTTAGCAAGTGCAGGCTCATTCACTGCTTCAAAAAACTCAGGAATACGTGCATGCGTATCAAAACTATCTACTGTGTTGAATTTACTTGCCAATTCTGGTGTTTGTTTTGGAAGATCATCTTTAGATCCACCACATAAGATCAACACATCAATTTTGTCTTGAAGGTCATTTAAGTCATCCATATGAAAAACTTTCGTGTCACTAAAGCAAGGAGACACTGATTCAGGTGCACGGCGTGTAAAAATTCCCACAAGCTCTAAATCTGGGTTCTTTTGAATTGACGTTTCAACGCCACGACCGAGGTTGCCATAACCGACAATACCAATACGAATCAAATTTTGCATAACAACTGCTTCACTATTTAAATGATGGCAAGATCACTAGACTGAGTACTAAACATATACCGCAAAACAGTCTGATTGAATGGAGAAAAACCCGCACCAAAAATGATCAAATGAATACTAACATACTACAATAAACTGCACTTTTTTGGAGCAAATTTATCATTTAAATCAGTGTTAATCGATCAATTGAATCATATAAAAAACCGCTGCACTAAAGGCTTTGTCGCTATATATTTCTGAATGAATTAAAAAAATCTGCTCTAAATAGACATATGATTAAACTTTGACCTTCTATGTGTCATTTTGAATAGCGCTTAGGCTGAACTATGAATACCTAAATCTTGTTTCCATTAAATAAAAAAAGCTGAACCTAAGTTCAGCTTTTTTATCACTTAATAAAATTAAGCACCCGTTTGATAATTTGGTTTTGGTACAGCAGTCGACGCTTGATAAGGTTGAGTAAAGTCGTTTAAACCTGCCGCTGCTTCTGCAATGTCTTTACCTTCTTTAATCACGAAAGTATCGAAACCAGCACGCTTCATGTAGTTCAACACGTCTTTGAATACATCACCTGTTGCACGAAGTTCGCCTTGGAAGCCTTGGCGACGTAACAATGCGGCAAATGAATACCCACGACCATCATTAAAACCTGCAAACTCAATAAAAATTGCATCAAGCTGATCAAGTGGGAATTCATTGTTTTCAGGTGAGGCATCTACGGTTAGGTAAAGTGCTTTTTTACCTGAAACATTGGCAAGCTGGTCTAACTGCTCCACCGTTAAAACCACATCACCTTGTGGCAATACGCCATCTTCACCAATCAGTTGATAAGTATTGTCTGCAATCGTGCCATCCTTAGAGAGCACTTGTAGTGCGGTATTAAGCATATGCACGCTCCTTAAATGGTTGAATTCCTACACGACGGTAAGTATCAATGAACTCTTCACCTTCTTGACGTAAATCAAGATAAGTGTTCAAAATTTCTTCCACCACATCTGGTACTTTTTCAGCAGCAAATGATGGTCCTAAGATGTCACCAATCGATGCATCATGGTCTGCATTACCACCCAAGGTAATTTGGTAGAATTCTGCGCCTTTCTTATCGACACCTAAAATACCAATATTACCCACATGGTGATGACCACAGGCATTCATACAACCTGAAATGTTCAAGTCCAATTTACCTAAGTTGTAAATTGTATCTAGATCATCAAAACGGCGTGAAATCGCTTCAGAAATCGGAATGGATTTCGCATTTGCCAACGAACAGAAATCACCACCTGGACAGCAGATAATATCGGTTAAGAAACCAATGTGCGCGCGAGCCAAGTTATTCTTTTCAAGAATCGTCCAAAGCTCAAATAAATCTTTTTGCGGTACATCAACAAGGGCAATATTTTGCTCATGCGTGGTACGCAATTCACCAAAAGTGTACTTATCTGCAAGATCAGCAATCAAGTTCATTTCTTCAGTGGTCACGTCACCTGGTGCAACGCCTGCACGTTTCAATGAAATTGTTACGATGCGGTAACCTTTCACTTTGTGTGCATTGGTATTGATGTTAAACCACTGTTTGAATTTCGGATGTGCAGCAAACAGTTCTGAGAAATCTTCATCTGCATAATCTTGGTACGCAAATGGTGTAAAGTTCTGGTCCATTTTCGCCAGAGTATCTGCATCAACTTTTAAAGTTTTAATTGTATGTGCAAATTCAGCTTCAACTTTTTCAGCAAAAACTTCAGGTGTTAAAGCTTTTACCAAGATTTTGATACGAGCTTTATATTTGTTATCACGACGACCGTGTAAGTTATACACACGAAGTACTGCTTCTAAGTAAGCAATAAGGTCTTCACGTGGCAACCACTCTTTGATCACAGCACCAATGATCGGTGTACGACCTAAACCACCGCCAACCATGATTTTATAGCCCATTTCACCCGCCTCATTGCGAACGATATACACTCCGATATCATGAAATGCTGTTGCAGCACGGTCGATTTCAGCAAGTGCAGAAACTGCGATCTTGAACTTACGTGGCAAGAATGCAAATTCCGGATGGAAAGTTGACCACTGACGAATCAATTCGCATGTCGGTCTTGGATCTTCAATTTCACCAGCAACGACACCTGCATATTGGTCTGTTGTTGTATTACGAATACAGTTACCAGATGTTTGAATCGCATGCATTTGAACTGATGCCAACTCTTGCAACATGTCTGGCACATTTTCTAATGCTGGCCAGTTAAATTGAAAGTTTTGACGAGTAGAAACGTGTGCATAACCACGGTCATACGCTTTAGCGAGTTCAGCAATTTTACGAAGCTGTTTAGAGTTCATCAAACCATAAGGTACAGCGACGCGAAGCATCGGCGCATAACGCTGAACATATAATCCATTTTGTAAACGCAATGGACGATATTCATCTTCAGTAAGCTTTCCAGCTAAATAACGTTCCGTTTGATCACGGAATTGTGCAACACGTTCATTGATCAGTTGCTGATCGAAATCAGTATATAAATACATGGCGTACAGCTAGTAGTTTAATTTTAACGAAGCACAGCATAGCTTTTATTCATCTATCAATAAAATGCGTTTTTTACATATTTAATAGCGGTTTTATTGATATGTAATCACTCGAATCACTGATATATAGACCAGCTCTGGATTCCAGCACTTATTCCACATAAAGATGTTATTTAACTCTTCTTAGCACATAAATTCATATAGATAGTAAATTTGTTCTTTATTAAAAATTATCCGATCGTGATGTATGTATTTTCCCAGTACCCTTCTTTAAATTGACCCTCAATCAATTGCACATAACGACCATGCACATGATCAATGGCAATACAATCATCAACGTCCAAAACCCGATCTGTATGCTGTTTTTGCCAATCTTTTCCAAAGAATGATTTTCCACGCTCTTTAGCCGATGCACTATTTAAAGCGGGTACTAATACATAACGATGTAGCTCTCCGAACTCATTAACGTGGTACCCACCCAAATTAATCAACCAGAGTTTCATTTCGTTTTCATTAGGAGATGCATCTGTAAAATGGATTTGGAATTGCTGCTCATTATATTCCACTCCATTTACCTTCGCCCAAGCATCAATATGTAAGCCTTTCTGCTCACCAAACCAAGCATTTTTGAGTTGAGGATAGACTTCTTCTAGTGAATCCCCAACAGCCAAAACCACATCATGCACTTCAGTATTGGCACGTGCATGACGACCACCGAGCATTACAAGAAATAGGCTTGGCATGGTTGATTTCCTTTGGCTTTGACAAGACCATTAATCATACCTGAATTTGGATTTGCCACTACTGAAAAGAATGGATTGGCTGTGTTACTGATTTTTATACAGGGTTTAAAGATTAACCTGACCAATTCAACGATAATGGATACGTGGTGGCGACATGGATGTCCCCCGTTGAGCAGTATTACAAGAATGTAATATCTGCTCAACAGAAAGCCTTCGGTTACTTTGGGCTTTTCCAAAGTAACGTAAAAGTAAGTCCATGAAATAGCTCTTCAAATCTGAATCTCAAATAGATTCACACTCCAAACTGCCTTACTTTTTTTCGGTAAAAGTAACAAAATCATTTCGTATTTCTGATGATACTTGCCTGTATCACAGAAATACAGACGACATCCATGTCGCCGATCCAAAAATCAAATTTTAGGAAAATATTTTAGCTTTTCTAGAGCGCATAAAAAAATCGCATCCAATGGCTTAAATGCGATTTTCTAAATAGCACCTCTCCCCTTACGAAGCAGTGCTTCTCATTCCAAAGGGAGAGGCTTAAAGGGTGAATTACATTTCTACCATTTCCACGCCATCAATGCGTGCAACTGTCATTAAGTCTTTATCACCACGACCTGAAACCGTCGCAATAATAATTTGATCTTTAGACATCGTTGGAGCCAACTTAGTCACATATGCCATCGCATGCGAACTTTCAAGTGCAGGAATAATACCTTCAATCTTAGTTAAGTCGCGGAAGCCTTGTAATGCTTCATTGTCATTAATTGGAACATACTCAACACGCTTCATATCTTTTAAGAAGCTATGCTCTGGGCCTACACCAGGATAATCCAAACCTGCTGAAATTGAGTGTGTTTCAATAATCTGACCTTGTGCATCCGACATAAGATAAGTACGGTTACCATGCAGCACACCAACATGACCAGCATTTAATGGAGCAGAGTGTTTACCAGTTTCAATACCGTAACCAGCAGCTTCAACACCGTACATTTTCACATCTTGATCATTCAGGAATGGATAGAACAAGCCCATCGCATTTGAACCACCACCGACACACGCCACAAGGGCATCAGGTAAGCGACCGGCTTGCTCTTGAATTTGACGGCGAGCTTCACGACCAATGATCGATTGGAAATCACGTACCAATTGAGGATATGGATGTGGACCTGCAACTGTACCAATCACGTAATAAGTAGAATCGACATTTGTTACCCAATCACGCATGGCTTCGTTCATGGCATCTTTTAATGTTTTAGAACCACTTTCGACAGGAACAACAGTCGCGCCCAATAAACGCATACGATATACATTCATCGCTTGGCGTTTCACATCATCTGCACCCATGTATACAACACATTCAAGCCCTAAACGCGCTGCGATGGTCGCTGTTGCCACACCATGTTGACCTGCACCAGTCTCAGCAATAATACGTTTTTTGCCTGATAACTTTGCCAGCAAAGCCTGACCAATCGTGTTATTTACTTTATGGGAGCCAGTATGGTTCAAGTCTTCTCGTTTTAGATAGATTTGTGCACCACCCAACTCCTTTGACCATCGCTCAGCATAATAAAGCGGACTTGGACGACCTACATAAAAAGCGAGGTCACGGTCGAATTCTGCCAAAAACTGTTCGTCATTTTTCATTCGGAAATACAGTTGCTCTAGATCTTCTAGTGCAGCCATTAGAGTTTCTGACACAAAACGTCCGCCATGGATACCGAAATGCCCTTTTGCATCAGGGTATTGGGTATAGTCAATCACTTGATCTTGTTGATTAACGGTTTGCTGATCCACGTTGGACTCCTTGCATAAAGCGTTCTACGAGTTGTTGGTCTTTTATACCTTTTGCGGACTCTACACCGCCGCTCACATCCACAGCATATGCTTGTGTTGTAAGAATTGCTTGCTCGATATTGTCAGGGTTTAGTCCTCCTGCCAAGATCAATGGAATATTTAATTTTGGAAATGTTGTCCAATCAAAGCTGTGGCCTGTTCCGCCCTTTAAATCTGGATGCCATGCATCCAACAACACAGCACTCGCACCAAACTTTTGATATTTATTGATTTCTTCAACGATATCTAGTTCTGGTTTTACTTGAATTGCTTTATACCAGCGGCGACCCACTGCTTGAGCAATTTGTTTGCACTGTTCTGGACTTTCATCGCCATGAAACTGCAAAATATCTAAAGGGACTTTTTTAAGTATGTTTTGGATCTCTTCGGCTGAACTATTAACAAATAATCCAACTGATTGCACATAAGCAGGAATCGCTTGAACCAACAGTGATGCTTGCTCAACATCTACGTGTCTTGGACTTGGTGGAAAAAACACAAATCCTATGGCATCCGCACCAGCTTGCACAACAGCTTGGACATCTTCTAATCGGGTAATTCCGCATATTTTTGCACGAGTTCGCATCTATTCTAGCTCTAATCCACCCTCATCATAGCCGATCTATCATTTTTGGGCGCTTCATTGTAAAGCAATTTTTTCATCTTGCGTAAAGTTCACTCAGAATATTCGGTGTGAAGATTGTTTAAATGAGAAGCGCTCTTTATACTGCGCTCAACTTGCAACAAGTCAAAGCAATCGCTTTAGGGAAGTTGGTGAAAATCCAACACTGCCCCCGCAACGGTAAAAAATGAAAAGCATTTCTCAATAGATTTCTAATTTTTAGAGATTTACACCACTGCATGTCATATGTGGGAAGGTGGAAATGTAAGTAATCCAGTTACTACATTTGAGTCCGGATACCTGCTTGTTGTGTTCTTCCACTCAATCATTCACGGGGAAGTGAATGTATGGAGCACGTTATGTCTATTCAATGTCAACCAACAGCTTTGGTTGGTGCAATCGCTATTGCGATGGGTTTTACTACATCAGTTTTTGCTCAAGAACAAACAACTTCTAATGCAACTTTAGAAACTATTGTAATCACAGCTACTCGCTCAGAAGAAAAGCTTGAAAACGTACCTGCACGTATTTCAATTATCCAGCCACAGATTCTCGAACAGTCACCAATTAAAGCTCTGCCAGACCTACTTAAAACAGATCCTAGCATTAACGTGGTTCAATCTGGCGGTTACGGTCAACAAACTTCAATTTTTTTACGAGGCACGAATTCAAATCAAACTCTAGTGCTACGTGACGGCGTCCGCTTAAATACAGCGACAACTGGTGCTGCCTCTATTCCATTTTTAGATACCACCGATCTTAAACAAATTGAAGTTCTAAAAGGTCCAGCATCTGTACTTTATGGAACTGATGCAATTGGAGGGGTGGTTCAATTTGTCACGCGCAAACCAGAAAAAACTACAGCTTTTATTACAGGTGAAATTGGTGAAAATAACACCTATAAATCGATTGTTGGCGCAGATTTAGCTGAAAATGGCATCTATGCACAAGTTCGAGGTCAAATATTAGAAACTGACGGTACGCCAGTATTTAATATGAATGATAAACGTAACTATAGCTTTGATCAAAAAGGTTATAGTGCCAAGTTTGGTATAGATCAAAAACGTTATGCTGCATCTTTAGATTTCAGTCAGAACTCAGGAAATGGGGAATACAACAACTGGGGTACATTCTCAAGTCAAGATTTTGAAAATGAAATCATAAATGCAAAGGGACGCATTAACCCAACTGATCAGCTTGAAGTTCATGCACGTTTATCCCAATTTAAAGATGATTTGGAGCAAGTAACTTCTAATAGTTTTGTACACAGTACAACTCAAGAGGCTGAGCTTTATAGCAAATGGAATTTTGTACCAGCCCAAAATATTCTAGTTGGTGTGACCCAACGTAATACTGAAGCTAAAACCGATGCATTAAACGAAGATATTAATTCAACAGGTTACTATATTCAGCATCAATATCAAGCCGATGGCTTGAGTACGCAAGCTGGCATCCGCTTAGAAGACAATGAAAAGTTTGGTTCACACACAGTCATGCAGGGTGCACTCAGATACCAATTGCTTCCTACAACAAGTATTTACACCAATATTGGCACTGCATTTAAAGCACCTACATTAAATGATCTATATGCCTATGGTGGTAATGAACAACTTAAGCCAGAAGAAAGCATTTCTTATGAAATTGGTATTGATCAAAAACTCCCACTTAATATTTCATTGGGTGCTTCTGCTTTCTATACCAAAGTTGATAATCTAATTAATTCAATCTGCGTCAGTACTTGTGATGGCGATTGGGTGAATACGTTCCCAACTTACCAAAACCAAAACGTTGATAAAGCACAAATGACAGGCGGTGAATTGACAGCACAGTGGACAAATGATCAGTACTTTATCAATGCAGGCTATACATATATCAAAACTGAAGATACTGAAAAAAATACTGAGTTATTACGTCGTCCTCGTCAATCAGTTACTGTTTCAGCAGGTTTACAAAATGCAAATTATGGTTTAAGTGCTTCGCTCGTTGCCAAATCAAAAGCAAAGGATTTTAGCCAAGATATTCCAGGATATGCTCGAGTAGACTTAAATGCATTCTGGAACCTTAACCCGCATGTAAAACTGTTTACCAATATTGAAAACGTTGGTGATGTGAACTATAAAACTGTTCACAGTGCTGGTGAGCAATATTATGTCAATGGTGGACGTTTAGCTTCTGCTGGTGTGACATTCAGATACTAAGCATTCTTTGACTCATAAATACTTTTGAGAATCATGTCATGCCTATGGCATGATTCTTTTCATATCTAGCACTTAAAAAAATTTAAAGGAAACCTCATGGGTCACCGTTTAAGTAAAATTTATACCCGCACGGGAGATACGGGCACTACCGGACTAGGCGATGGTTCACGTGTACCTAAAGATGATTTACGTATCGATGCGTTAGGTGATGTCGATGAACTCAATGCGACCATTGGTGTATTACGTTCGCACATTGCTTTAAGTAGCATTGAAGACAAAGCTCAATGGGATAAATCACTCAGTCTGATTCAACATTGGTTATTTGATTTAGGCGGCGAAGTCTGCATTCCTGGATTTAACTTGGTTCAACCAGTATGTATTGAATTTTTAGAAAATGATATTGATCGTATGAACGAAGCATTACCCATGCTAAAAGACTTTATTTTGCCAGCTGGTACATTAGTCTGCAGTTTTGCTCATCAAGCACGTGCTGTCTGCCGTAGATCTGAACGTAGCGTGATGTCTGTCCATCAACGTGATCAAAATATCCAAGCCACATCATTACAACTTTTGAACCGCTTATCTGATTGGTTATTCGTCGCATCTCGTACCTTACAACGTGCTGAAGGTGGCTCAGAAGTGCTTTGGCAAAAGAATATCAATGAGACGATTGAGCCCTGACCTTAAAAGTGTAAAAAAGGTCTTCATGTTGATTGACCCATCCACTTAAAATGCTTTTTTGATCAAAATTTTGATTTAAAATCGTCATATTTCATTCATGATTTAGCACTAAAATCACCCTGAAATTTCAGGGTGATTTATGAAAATAATTGGTCATCGTGGTGCGCGTGGGGAAGCACCTGAAAACACCCTCGGTGGATTTCAATATATTCAAGATATTGGTATCCGCGCTGTAGAATTTGACGTTCGTCAACTCAAAGATAATGCTCTGATCGTGATGCATGATGATGACTTTATTCGTACTACGGGCCAAGCTAAACATTTATACGAATGTGATGAGCAAGATTTAGCGCAGTATAATCATGCCGTAACGTGGTCTGAATGGAATAAAGTCGAAACTACACCGCTACTCGACCAAACCCTCAAAATTATTCATAATTTTAATCATATTGAAGTTGAGGTCAAAGCTGTTGAATCGATAAAGGCCGCAGAAAAAATTGTCGATGCCTTAGATCAACAATTAATTGGCTTTGAAGATTCAGCCATTATCACCAGTTTCGATCCTAAAATTCATCAAGCCCTTCAAAAGCAAAAATCAAGGTTTAAGCGTGGATTACTGGTTGAAACCGATATAAAGCATGCAGCCATTGATCAAGCTTTGAAATTTGAATGTTGTCAAATTGGTTGGATGAACGAACTTGCTACAAATGAGATCATTGCATCCACACTTTCCGCAAATTTAAATATTAGTATTTGGACAGTCAATCATATAGATCGTGCGAAACAGCTTAAGGATTTAGGAGTCCAAGGCTTAATTACTGATTATCCCAAGTTAATGATGTCTCACCTATAATATATTTAAATTCATAGCTTTAAGTGATTATTTTTCTCTAATTTATTTTTTGAAATTCGTCCAAAGTCGAATTTATACAATGATGTATTCTGTTACGGTTTAAACAATACAACTGTACAATAATGCTAGTGAACACATGTTCGCCCATGTTAGTATTAACGAGTCTAACCTCACAAATTTGTGAGTGGATTTAGTTTTAACCTATTAAAGGTTCTAGGAGTGCTGTTGGAGATGAATGCTCCCCTACCCAAAGCCCCAATCAACTGGATTGCAGTATTTGCATTGGTGTTTTTACCTATTGTCGCCGTTATTGCGATTCCACTTTATGCTTATCATCATGATTTCTCGCTTGCTGCGTGGATCAGCATGTTTGCGCTGTTGGGTCTGAGCAGTCTTGGCATTACCGCAGGTTATCACCGCTTATGGGCACATCGTGCTTATGAAGCGACTGTACCACTCAAAATCATTTTAATGATTATGGGAACCTTTGCTGTACAAAACAGCATTTTGTATTGGGCCTCAGGTCACCGTACCCATCATCGTCATGTTGATGATGTAGAAAAAGATCCCTACTCAATTAACAATGGCTTCTGGTACGCGCACATCGGTTGGATGCTACGCAACTATCCAGCAGCTGAAGCAAATTACAAAAACGCCCCTGATTTATTGGCTGACAAAATTGTCATGTTCCAAGATAAATATTACATCCCTCTCGTGATTGTCGTTCATGCCGCTATTCTTCTTCCTATTGGATGGGCAGTTGGTGATGTCTGGGGAGTGTTATTGTTGGGTGGTTTAATGCGCTTAATTTTAAGCCATCATGTGACTTTCTTTATCAACTCGCTATGCCATATGTGGGGCAAACGTCCGTACACAGATGAAAATACTGCACGTGACAACTTTGTTCTTGCTATTGCGACTTGGGGTGAGGGTTATCATAACTACCATCATATCTTCCAATACGACTATCGCAATGGCGTAAAATGGTGGCAATACGACCCAACTAAATGGTTGATCTGGACGTGTTCAAAACTAGGGCTAGCAAAAAACTTACGACGTATTCCAAGCTTTAATATTAAAAAAGCTGAGCTTGCAATGAAGTTTAAATATGCGCAACAAGATCTCGCTGTTTACGGCCATAACGTGAATGATGATATCGTGACAGTTAAAACAAAAATTGCTCAAGAATATGAAGCATTTACGCAAACTTTAAATGATTGGGCGAAGCTTAAAGAGCAAGAAATTAATGCCAAAAAAGCAGCTGTTGCTGAAAAAATTCACTTAATGGATAGCAAACTGAAAGTTGAATTCCAATTGGTTGAACAACGTTTATCTCATCATAGAGAGACATTGAACTTATTGGTTCGTAATTTAAAGAAATCACCAGTATCTGAATAACTCATTCAAGAGACTCTTCAGTTACTCCAAAGCTCCGTTGATCGGGGCTTTTTTTATTTTTTCGATACCATTTCCAATGTAGCAGTCACAGTTTTATGTATCGAATTTTGCTATAGTCAAAGTTGTTCATCACATTTTGAAAAATTATATGCAGTTCAATTCTCGCTATAACACACTACCTGCTCGACTGTATCATCATCAACAACCTCTTCCTCTAAAAGGGGCTAAACCTGGTCATTTTAATGTAGCACTTGCAGATGAGTTACTGTGGACTCAAGAAGATAAGATGAACTGGGTAGAAATCTGTAGCGGGCAAAAAACTTTTGCTGAGTTTGAACCTTTGGCGATGGTATACGCGGGTCACCAATTTGGACAATGGGCTGGACAGCTTGGTGACGGTCGCGGTTTACTCATTGCTCAAATCCTGGATCAAAATAACAACACGGTCGATTTACATCTTAAAGGTGCTGGCTCTACCCCCTATTCTCGGAGAGGCGATGGTCGTGCAGTGTTACGTTCCGTTATTCGTGAATATTTGGCTGGACACGCCCTCAATGCCCTAGGTGTTCAATCCAGTAATGCGATTGGTTTTGTATCATCAGATCAAGGTGTACAACGAGAAAAACTTGAACGTGGCGCGATGATGTTGCGTACGTGTGATACACATATTCGCTTAGGTCACTTTGAGTGGATTAATCAATTTCAGCCAGATCTACTGCAAGAATTTACACAAAAGTGCATTGAATGGCACTACCCTGAATGTTTGGAGACAGAACAACCTGTTCTTTCTTTTGCAACTCAAGTCATTCAACGTACTGCGATCATGATCGCGAGGTGGCAACTGATAGGTTTTGCCCATGGGGTTATGAACACTGATAACCTGAATATTACCGGTACAACTTTAGATTTCGGACCTTATGGTTTTATGGAGCGTTTCCGTCCTAATTGGATCAACAATCATTCTGATTACCAAGGACGCTATACGTATCAGAACCAGCCGAGTATCGGGCACTGGAATTTATGGACTTGGTTAAATAGCCTCATTCTTCTCTGTCCAGAAAATTATGATCGAGAGCAATGGAAACAAGACTTGTCTTACTGTTTAGAACACTATGAACCAACGTTCCTGGAACACTATAAACTTGGTTTAAGTCAAAAAATGGGATTACCAAGTTTTCATAAAGATAGCTTTGATTGTGGTATGGCTTTTCTACATATTTTACAAACAGAACAACTTGATTACACCCAAAGTTTTATTCGTTTACAGAATAAAGCGTATGAACAAATCAAAGATGATTGCCTTGATCGTATCGCATTTGAGCGGTTTCTTCACCAATATCTCTCAATACGGGAAAATCAAGACACTGACGATCTCGATCAAGCGATGTTAACAGCCAATCCACACTACGTTCTACGAAACCATATGGCACAGAAAGCAATTGAACTTGCTGAACGTGATGATTTCTCTGAAGTTGATCGCTTGTTCAAACTTCTTCAAACACCATACACCAAACAAGAACATCTTGAACAACCAGAAGACTTAGGCCCTTTAGCTAGCGACGTCCCTGAAATTCAAGTCAGTTGTTCATCATAAGTTATTCACAGACCTCTCTCATTCTGTGGATAATTTAATCATTATCCACAATACCCATTCGTTTTGACTATGCATTTACATCAATTGGCAGCATCACAAGCTTTAAAATTTCCTGAAGTCACTGTCAGTCAACCGTTTGGTGAGGGATGTGATGTTTATAAAATTATGGATAAAGTCTTTTTGCTCGCATTTCATTTAAAAGGCAAAGCTGCGATTAATTTAAAAGTCGAACCAGATCATGGACATATGTTAAAAGATATTTATCCTTATATTCGATCTGGATGGCACATGAATAAACGACACTGGGTTTCCATCTATGATGAATCTGAATTGGATGAAGAGCTTATCAAAGATTTGATCTCCAATTCCTATAATCTTGTGGTATCGAAGCTTAAAAAAGCCGAACAAAAGCATATCGCTTTACTCAGAGTCATTTGAATAAAGTTAAAAATTGCTTTCTATAACAATAATTACGCTAAATTAATAAATAGTAGTAATACGAAAAACTCATTCTATATTTGGGTTATATCATTACAACTCTATGAGTACGATATTCATTATGGATATAGAACAACTTTTTGGATTATCAACTCAGATGATCTTAGAGCTAAAACAAGAAATTATTAATAGTGACATTATCGATTGTGGGCCGCGTTTGGACTTAGTTGAACAATGTATTTACATCTCATTTGAGCATGGGCTTGGAGTAAGTGGTTTATTATCTTCAAATCTACCAACACAAGCTATGATTTTACTTAGATCACAATTTGAAGCTGTAGTCAGAGCATATTGGTTATTATTTCTTGCAAGTAATCATCAAATATCAAAATTGCAATTTAGTTACACATTTGAAGAGCAATTTGAATCCGACACATGTCCAATGATTTCTGAAATGCTTGATAAGCTTGGTGCTGCAAACTTACCTGCTCAGCCAATAATTTTGGTGGCTATTCACCCTTTGTGATTTCAAAAAATATCATTTGAAGCAACTTAACTCCATAGTACATACTGTAAAACAGTCATTTACTAGAGATGTTATGGGATATAAAGATGAGATGCTGATCACCTTGATGCGCCAATCAAATAACTTAATAACCGTAGCTGCACAGATAATCTTAAAGCACACAGTTCCTGATAAACAAAAATATATTAGTGTTTTGATCGAAAAATATAGATATTGTTTTTATATGGTTGATGATGTTGATCCTATAGTAAAAGCTAGAGTCGAAGCTTACTTTAAATAAAAATACGATAGCCACCTTTAATAAGCTCATATCCTAACAAAGTTACATGAAAGTTGCATATGAAATGGCCAATTGTAGAGACCCTAACCAAAACCAACGCACCAAAAAAAAGCGAACTTCTAGATTCGCTTTTTTTTATCACAAAGAATCAATCTTCAGGATATTCGAAACGATATCCCACCCCATAAACAGCTTGAACCCATTCATGACGATTACCTGTTTCCGCGGCATCCGAGATTTTACGGCGCAAGTTTTTGATATGGCTATCAATCACACGATCTGCCACTTCAAAACTGTCTGGGTTGATATGATCCAATAATTGCGCACGAGAGTACACCTGACCTACGTGTTCTAAGAATAATTCAAGAAGTCGAAATTCTGTAGGTGTCAAATTTAAAGATTTGTTTTGATACCAAATTCGTTGTTGACCTTTGTCCATACGGAATAAATTATTTTCTTCAGGTTCTGCTTTACGATCTAAACGTCGCAACACTGCTTGAACACGAGCAACTAACTCTTTAGGGCTAAATGGTTTACAAACATAATCATCCGCCCCCATATTCAAACCAAGTACACGATCAATCTCTTCCGTTCGTGCTGTCACCATGATAATAGGCAAATCAGACTGCTCACGGACTTTACGGGTGATCGTGAGACCATCCATACGAGGTACCATCAAATCTAAAACCATTAGACTTGGTTTACGTTGTAAAAAGCTATCATAAGCCTCTTGACCATCGTGAAACATACTGACTTCAAAGCCAGCTGCTTCAAGATAATCTCGCACCAATTGAGCAAGTTCTACTTCATCTTCAACCAGCATCACATGTTTCATATGTCACCCTTCTTCAATTTAAAACGATTTCTTTGGAAATGTAAGGATGCAGCGCAATCCACCCAATGGTGAGTGGTCAAACTTCAAGGAGCCCTTCATGCCTTGTGCAATTTTGCACGATAATGCTAGACCTAATCCAGTTCCGCCAGTACTACGTGTTCTAGAATCATCCGCTCGATAGAAACGCTCACCTAAATGAGCCAATTGCTCATCAGTAAGACCTAATGGGCTATCGTCAACAATCACCGACCAAGTCTTATCGTTTTCGATCGTATGCACATGAATTCTTCCACCGGCTTCCGTATAGCGAATAGTATTACCGAGTAAGTTGACCATAATTTGTTTAAAACGATCTACATCTAATTGTAATTTCGTTCCATGCCCCTCTGCGCTAATCGTGAGATCGGCTTGTTCAAATTTAGGTTTGAAATTTTCAATCTCATTTAACACGACACTCCAAGGGTCAATTTCATTGAAATCAAAATTGAGTTGTTGTGCTTCAGCTTGTGCTAACGCAGCCAAATCTTGTGTTAATTTTTTCAGACTCGAAACTTGTGCCAACATTGAAGCAAAATGTTCAGGCGTTGGTTTACGTATTCCATCTTGCATTGCTTCAATTTGTGCTTGCAAAACAGCCAGCGGCGTTTTTAACTCATGCGAAGTGTCTGCAACCCACTGCTTTCTAGAGTTTTCATGCTGATCTAGAATCACAGCTAACTGATTAATTTCAGTCGAAAGATCGCCAAGCTCATCGTTACGATTTACTTTCACCTGATGCTGAAAATTCCCTTTGGTTAATTCTCGTGTTGCATTTAATAAGCGTTGAATTGGCTTTCTAAAATAAGTTGCTAATAATAAGGCAGCAACCAAACTCGAAATAAATGTCAGAATATATATTAAAAATAAATAACGCTTTTGATTGCTAAAGAAATTAATACTTAAAGCATCATCTTGATCTAAAACAGGTCTTAGCCCGAGATACCCCACAATATTTCCATCAACTGTGATCGGTCGATACGACACCATATTCTCTGATGGTTCACCCAAGATAAACTGTTGTTTTGCATCATATAAGGAAAGTCTAGAACTTAAACCCAAGTGATCAGACATAGATATAAATAGTTTCTTGCCCTGCTGGTATTCAGAAGTTCTCAAACTAGAAAGCTTATTTTCATGTGATTTATCAGAACTGTTCGTGGTTCTTGTCTGATTCTGATTTGAACTTAATGGGAAACGCAATCCTTCAAATGGCTGAAATGCAGAAGGTAAATTTTCTTCTAAGACTTTCAGCTCTTCAGGACTAATAGTTTGCGTTCTTTGTGACTCAATTTCGCTAATTAATGTATGTTCTTTGAAATAACGCTGTTGCAATGCAATATCATATTGGCGACGTAACCACCAACGTGATAGTCGATCATAATCATCGGGTGCAGCTTCACCTTCAATTTGTAAAATCTGAGCTTGAACGGCATTGCCCCAATCTTGATAAACAGAGAATACGCCCGCTAAATTATCGATCAGATGATCAAGCTTTTGCATTTCTACATCAGCTACATATTTGGTGAAGTTTTTTTGCATCGTCCAATGCAGCACACTTAAGCTAACCGTCGTAATGAGCAATGTCGTTAACAGTACTGTAAAAAATAAGCGTAGTGCGATTGGTACGCGACGTATATTCAAATTGAACTCACATTATTTCTTCGTTTTTCAGTATTGTATCTAACACTGATTCAAAAAACTCTCCATTGTTTCTTCATCTTTATTATTTAATCTTTACCTATACCGAATCCAAACAACTTTGGGGATAAACATAATGAAAGCGATGAACAAAATTGTATTGGTGACCACTGGTTTAATCAGTATGGGCGCACTTACTGCATGTCAAACAACAACTCAAGCACCTCAAGACGTTAAAAAGGGTCACTATGATAAAAAACATCATCATAAAGAACGTTTAACACCTGAACAACGCGAGCAATTCAAACAAGCGCGTGCTGACCGTAAAGCGATGATGCAGCAAATTCGTCAAGCATGCGACGGCAAAGCTGTCGGTCAAACTGTTCAAATCAAAACTGATAAACAAAATATTGATGGTACTTGTCATATCCGTTTCGTAGCGGATCGTGCTGATATGAAAAAAATGCATGAGCAAGCACGTGCCCAATTTAAAGCTGAAAAGCCAACTTCGGTCCAAGCTAACCGTTCACAAAAAGGTGAACCTCTCACAGATGCCAAACGTACTGAGCTTGTTCAAAAATTTGATCAACGTTTGATGCAACAGCAAGTTAGTCAAAATGCAAAACTTCAAGCATGCAATGGGCAAACTGATGGTAAAAAAGTTCAAATCAAAGTGGGTGAACAGACTATCAACGGTGTATGTAAAGTTTATTTCAAACCAAATCAACCACTCGTTAAACCAGACTTAAAAAAATCCGCATAATTCAATTCAACTCACTACTAAGTGATTGAATATTAAAAAGGCGCATATTGCGCCTTTTTTTATGTCATAACTTATTACGTTTTTGACTATTCTGTTCACATATAATTCACGAAAAAACTATATACTCTAAACACTTAGCCAAAATTAATATTTTTTCTTTGACTTTACAGTCACACAGAATATGGCTATAAAACTTGTACCAAGCAATAACTTATTGCACGATGTAATAGAACAAAATAGGTGTCGTGGATGACACGACATTTTTTATTAGGATTATAAATCTGGTTTAACCAGTATTGAGGAACCCGATATGCCACAATACAAAGCGCCCTTACGTGATATGCAATTCGTTTTGCATGAATTATTAAATGCTGAAGAACACTTTTCAAAACTCCCTGCATTCCAAGAAAACGTAAGCCGTGAGTTGGTTGATCAATATTTAGAAGCTGCTGCAGATTTCTGTGAAAACGAATTATCTCCACTCAACCAAGTAGGTGACCGTGAAGGTTGTACTTGGAATGATGGTGTAGTTACTACTCCAACAGGCTTCAAAGAAGCATATAAAAAATATGTAGAATTAGGATTCCCATCTTTAGCTGCTGAAGAACAATATGGTGGTCAAGGCTTACCAAACTCTTTAGGCATTATCATTTCTGAAATGATCGGTTCTTCGAACTGGGCATGGGGTATGTACCCAGGTCTATCTCATGGTGCAGTTCGTACAATTGAACACCATGGTACGGAAGAGCAAAAAAATACTTACTTACCAAAACTGATTTCAGGTGAGTGGACAGGTACCATGTGTTTAACAGAATCTCATGCAGGTTCTGACCTTGGTATTATCCGCACAAAAGCTGAACCTAATGCAGATGGTAGCTTTGCAATTTCAGGTGAAAAAATCTTTATTTCCGCTGGTGAGCATGACATGGCGGACAACATTGTTCACATCGTTCTTGCGCGTTTACCAGGTGCTCCGAAGGGAACGAAAGGGATCTCATTATTCATCGTACCTAAGTTTAACTTAACTGCTGATGGTGAAGTTGGCGAGCGCAACGCTGTTCGTTGTGGTTCGATTGAACATAAAATGGGTATCCATGGTAACGCAACATGTGTGATCAATTTTGATCGTGCAACAGGTTACTTGATTGGCCCTGAAAACCGTGGTCTGAATGCAATGTTCACCTTCATGAACACTGCACGTATTGGTACAGCTGTACAAGGTTTGTCTGCTGCTGAATCATCTTTCCAAGGTGCTTTGGCATATGCGAAAGATCGTTTAGCAATGCGTTCACTTTCTGGTCCTAAAGCACCTGAAAAAGAAGCAGATCCTATTATTGTGCATCCAGCAGTTCGCAACTTAATCTTAACACAAAAAGCATTTGCTGAAGGTGGGCGAGCTCTAGTGTACTACCTTGCTCACTATGCTGATATCGTTGAGAAAGGCGCGACTGAAGAAGAACGTAAATTTGCAGATAACATTCTGTCATTATTAACGCCAATTGCTAAAGCATTCTTAACTGAAGTTGGTTATGAAGCTGCAAACAAAGGCGTACAAGTATTTGGTGGTCACGGCTTCATTTCAGAGCATGGTATGGAGCAAATCGTTCGTGATACACGTATTGCTTGCTTATATGAAGGTACCACTGAAATTCAGGCACTTGATTTGTTAGGTCGTAAAGTACTGCAAACTCAAGGTGCGATGTTGAAAGATTTCACTAAAATCATTCACAAATTCGCTGAAGCAAACAAAGATAATGCAGACTTGAAAGAGTTTGTTGAACCTTTGGCTGCACTCAACAAAGAATGGGGCGATTTAACTATGCAGATCGGTATGCGCGCGATGCAAAACCCTGATGAAGTCGGTGCTGCTGCAGTAGATTACCTATACTTCTCTGGTTATGTAACGCTAGCATTCTTATGGGCTCGCATGGCTCAAGTTGCTCAACAACAACTTGCAGCAGGTTCAACTGAAGTTGACTTCTACAATGCGAAAATCACAACAGCTCGCTTCTACTTCAAGAAGATCCTTCCACGCGTTCGCTCACATGTTGACGTAATTGCAGGTGGATTAGAACCATTAATGACTTTGGATGCTGAACATTTTGCATTCTAATGATCCATATTAAATATGTGTAAAAGAAAAAGGACAGTCATAGATTTGGCCGTCCTTTTTCTTTATAAATAAATTCGAGATATTAACCTTTAGTCGTCTAACAAGTCCTAATATGCTTCGATAGACTGCTAAGAACTAAAGATATTTAAACAAAAAAAGGTGAACGAAAATGCCAATCTATAATGCGCCTCTTACAGATATGAAGTTCATTTTGAATGATGTATTTCAAGCTGAACAATTTTGGCAATCAAATGAGAATTTAGCTCATATTGATGCTGCGACAGCTGAAGCTATTTTAGAAGAGATGGCTAAATTCGCTCAAAACGTAACCCTTCCCCTAAATCGCACAGGTGATGAAGAAGGCGCAACTTATAATAATGGATCTGTTACCACACCAGCGGGCTTTAAAGAAGCGTTCCAACAATATGCAGAAGGTGGTTGGATTGGCTTAGGTGCTGACGAAGAATGGGGCGGTCAAGGCATGCCAAAAATGCTGACTGTGCTTGCAGATGAAATGCTTTTTGCAACCAACCCATCATTTATGCTTTACCCACTTCTTTCTGTGGGTGCGGGTATGGCATTAAATAGCTATGCTTCTCAAGAACAAAAAGAAACCTATCTCCCTAAAATTTATTCAGGTGAATGGTCAGGTACGATGTGTCTCACAGAGCCTCACGCAGGTACTGATTTAGGCATTATTAAAACTAAGGCTGAACGTAATGAAGATGGTACTTACAACATCACGGGTACGAAAATCTTTATTACTGGTGGTGACCATGACTTAGCTGAAAATATTATTCACCTTGTATTAGCAAAAACGCCTGATGCTCCTGCTGGTTCACGCGGTATTTCTCTGTTCATTGTACCTAAATTCTTAGTGAATGAAGATGGTACCTTGGGTGATCGTAACCCTGTAAGCCCTGGTTCTATTGAACACAAAATGGGGATCAAAGCCTCTGCAACATGTGTGATGAACTTTGACGGTGCAAAAGGCTATTTAGTCGGTAAAGAAAACGAAGGTCTTGCTGCAATGTTCGTGATGATGAACTATGAACGTTTGTCAATGGGTATCCAAGGTTTAGGCGCTTCAGAATTTGCTTATCAAAATGCTGCTCAATACGCCACTGATCGCTTACAAGGTCGTAGTGCAACAGGTGTGAAATCTCCGAATAAACCTGCTGATAGTATTCTTGTACACGGTGATGTACGTCGTATGCTCTTAAATGCTCGTGCGAACAATGAAGCATCACGTGCATTTGCAGTATATGTAGGTCAACAACTGGATATTACAAAGTTCTCGACGGATCCAGAAGCAGTTGCAAAAGCAAATAATCGTGTTGCTTTGCTCACACCAATCGCAAAAGCATATTTAACAGACACTGCTTTCAATGCGACACTAGATGCCCAAATGGTCTTTGGTGGTCACGGCTATATTCGTGAATGGGGTATGGAACAATGTATCCGTGATCTTCGTATCTCACAAATTTATGAAGGAACGAACGGCGTTCAATCACAAGATTTAATTGGTCGTAAAACGATTAAATGTAATGGACAATTCATCGCAGAATATATCGAAGAAATTCGTGACTTTGCAAATGCATTAGATGCGGACTTAAATTACATCAAAGATGCCACTCTTGATGCTGCAACTGAACTTGAATCGATTACACAAGTTGTTCTTGAACGTGCTGCGGAAAATCCTGATTATGCGAATGCTGCTGCGGTTGATTATTTACATGCGGTAGGCTTACTCAGCTTTACCTATATGTTTGCTAAAATTGCTAAAGCTGCGAGTGAAAAATCAGGTGAGTTCTATGAGAACAAATTATCTTTGGTGAACTACTACATCCAACGCGTTTTACCTGAATTAAATACACGTTTAGCTCGCATCAAAGCTAGCTCTGAAATCGTGATGGGATTTAGCGAAGATTACTTCACAAATCAATCATAAGTTTTATCTTAAAAAAGCCTGATTCTTCAGGCTTTTTTTTACCTGAAATTTGCTTATTTTCAAAGCAACTCATAATAGTCTTCCCTGCTTAGACATAAGATGAGCATGAATTTTGCATCACTCCAATGAAACCATCAGGTTTTTTCAAAGGAGGAGATGTCATGATTAAAAAAGATATTACCGTAGAAAAAATCGAATCCTTATTAGATCGTTTTGGAAATCTAGCAGTTGAGAGCTTCCACTATATTGCGCTCTTTATTATTGGCTGCATGGTAATTTGGTCTGCAGGACATACCGTGATTGATATTCTTACGGTAAAACAATATGCAACGATTGATGACATTCTGTTGTTATTTATCTATTTAGAGCTAGGTGCGATGGTAGGTATTTATTTTAAGACCAATCATATGCCCGTCAGATTTCTGATCTATATCGCCATCACTGCCCTGACACGTCTGTTAATTTCAGATATTCAACATGACCATAAAGCTGATATTGATTTAGTCATCATTACAGGATCAATTTTAATCCTAGCATTCGCTATATTGGTCGTGCGTTTTGCTTCTTGGAATTTTCCATCAGTGATCAGAGATAAACACCAAGATAAACCTTTACCATTTGGAAAAACACCACGCCCTGAAGATGATGAGTTGGCTTAGATAAAGATGGCTTAGACAAATTGGATTAAGCATCTAACGATCATTTGGCATCTGGATATATCGACCATTTTGGTATATCCAATGCATTCCAACTTGTGGTGCAGGAAGACCATAACGACGCCAATCTGAAATCAGCATATACTGACTCATTTCAATAGTACCACCCTGCCCATTTACGAAACTTGACTGCTTGCTAGAATATGTCGTCGTGGTCGGTAAAGACTGTTGATAGATCACTGTAATCCCATTCTGCTGCGGATACGCTGGATAAGGAGGATATGGTCGCTGTAATTGAGGTCTATTCTGAGCAAAACGTGGTTGTTGCAATGGGACTGGCTTACTTAGACGATCTGCATTACCAGTATATATTGGAGTCTGTGTTGGTTTTACAGGTCGAACCTTAGAACCTTGGTAATTACCCCAACTATCTGCAAAAGTATGACTCGTTATTAAAAGAATCACTGAACCCAATAGAGTCTTAACCAATAATGTATTGTTCATCTCTATTACCTCATTCCAAATTTAAGATTACTTTTATTTTCAAAATTCATTCTAAAGCTTAAATATAGATCAATCATGTAGAAATCTTGAACATTATTTAAAATTTTAAATTTAATACTTTAGACCTTTTATTTATCTGCATGAGTCTGTTTGTAAATCTGCTAGACTAACCATTTTTAACTTTGCGAGATTATCCACCGTGCCTGAAATGAGTTTTGATCGCCTGCACCAATTTTTTTGTAAAGTTCCGAGTGTCCAAGAAAACTATATCGATTCTTATGGCACTGATGGTGAACATGCATGGTGGTTTAAATTTCAAATCAATATCGACCATGCCTTAGCTTGGCAAACGGTTCAAGAACTTGGTCATGTATTAAATTACATTTCTAAAAATGAACGCCTACCCACTCAGTTTTTACCAGTGTCTCCTCCACCCTATATGAATGGTGAGGCGAAACAATTCTTATCTTGGGTGATTCAGTGTAATCATCCTGATTTTACGCCAGATGTGGTTTGTGATTGGTTAGAAGCACGTTTACCTCAACCTGTTGAGGATGAGTCTAAGTGGAAAATTAAAACCGATATTAAAGAGCTCGATCAGATTGATGATAAGGAACTCGATAAATTAGTTCCACCGAATCCATAAATGAAAAAATCCCTCTTTCGAGGGATTTTTTTAGAAGGTTGAGAGACCACTCCATTCCATGAATCGATAAATGGCATATTTCATTATTGAATCTTCTGCATATTCTGAGTAATCAACACTCATTTGCTTACCCTCTAAATTCATCCAAGCAGTATCAAAATACTGTACTGCATCTTTAAAAACTTGCTGATTTGAAGAGCCAATAACACGTAAATCAGTTTCTAAATTATAATTTTTCAAATTACGAGCAGTAAAATTAGCCGACCCCAAAATCAGTTCAACCTGATTTGAACTACGCTTAATAATCATTTTTGAATGGCACTGCTCACCTTGTGTATTACACCAGCGTACGTCTATTCCAGCTTTATAGAGCTCTGTCGCGACAGGACGATTTGGAATACCATTTTTAGTACGTCCAAATGCATCTTTGTTCGGGTCTAGTAATACACGAACTTTAACACCGCGTTGGTGAGCTTTAATTAAGGCTTCAATAATTTCTCGCTCTGATAAATAGAACATTGCCAAATCTATTTTTGCATCAGCACCTTGAGCAGATTCAATCAGTTTCAGCACTTCATCATATATTGCTTTTTCTGTCAGTACTTGCACTTGTGGCAACTGTTTATCTTCTGGTACATCTCCCACAATAACCATTGGAATATTTGCTTTAGAAAATAAAGCCACTGATTGTTCAGTTTTTAAAATATCGACAGCTGTATGCCCTTCGACCACAAGTGCTACATTAGAATGGCTTGAGCTTCCATCATGCGGATTCATCGAAGTCACTAGTGTTTTCCATCCCTCGAATGTATCCACTATGATGGTTTTACGATGGTTCGCTTTAAAATTAAAAAGATTTAAATAACTTCGAATGGTAATTTTTTCTTCGCCGAAAGGATTACTTAACCAACCTTTCTCAGCATTGTTTCCTAAATTCTGACAACAAAAATACCAAATGCCCGACCACAGTGGATTCGATGCGCGTAATGGTGATAAATCTGTTTCTATGACATCAATTCCTGCTTGTCTGAGTTGTCGATAGTGCTCTGGGATTATTCCACCATAAACTGAATTTATAGGATCAGTGATTAATTTAATTTCAATATTCGGTGTTAGACGCTTTTTTTGAATGAGTGCTTGGGTCAGTTCTTGTGTTAAGGCGCGATGTTGATTTTGAGACTGACCAGTTTCAGGATTGAACAGAAACATATCTAACACAATTGTGGTTTGCGCTTGCTCAATAAGATTGAGAATTTCATCAAAAATCTGATGCTGCTGTCGCTGACCCGCCGTATCTATATAAGTTTGGTCTGCTAGGAATTTCACATTTGCATGCCGTAATTTACCGGAATAATTAAGCCCTTCTGGTAATGGTTTATAAATATGATAAAGCGCTGAGGCTAAATAGCCGATGGTCAGCATACCGAGAATCAGACCAACATAACGTCGGTTTGACCAATTTAATTTTTGGTGAATTCGTTTAAATAGACGCATAACAAAAAACCTAGTCCGATACTTTCAGACTAGGTTTTAATTTACGTTTTTTCAAGCATTAAACTGTTTTTAACACGTTGAATTAAATTAGAACCCGTATTCAACGCCGACGGTAAAATTACGTCCAATTTGTGGAACATTCGACAAAAATGAATTGTGCGAATAAACCTGATCATCCAACAAGTTATTTGCTTTTAAATAAACCCGATAATCGTTGCGATTGTTTAACTGCCCAGCATAAGACACACCAACATTGACCATGTTATAACCTTGGGTTTCTTTTTCAAAGTCAGCAAATTTATCTTGCTTGAATACATGATAATACTCAGCTAAACCAGACCAACCATCAGCAAAATTGGTTTCCACCTTTGTACCAAGTCGTCCAGCAGGAACACGTGGAGCATTTTCCCCCTCTATCTTGCCTCTTACATAATCACCAAACACACTCACCTTGTAAGTATCATTAATTTGATAGCCTAGCTGAGCCTCAGTTCCATAAAAACGTGCCTTATCCTGCGTATATTTAAGTCCACGTAAATTGCCTTGTTGAGCTACAGTTGCACCATAAATATAGTCATCAAACCAATTGTGATAAACATGAACATGATAATCGAGCTGATCACCTTCATAATGGAGACCTAACTCTAGATTATTTGATGTTTCCTTATCAATATCTGGATTACCTAGCTCATATGTGTTTGTTGCAAAATGAAGACCATCTGCATATAACTCTTGAGCTAGCGGTAAACGTTGTTGATGAGACCCCACTAGAGACAACTTATAATTTGGCGCGAACTCCCAATTAGCTGCAGCTGATCCTGAAACAGCAGTCCCTGAGTAGTTCTTTTGATTGGAATCGACATCAATTTTTTGATGGTCTACACGAGCGCCCAATTCGACATGCACAGGACCAATCTGTTTATGTTCTAGTGCAAATAAACTGTACTTATTGGTTTTTGTATCCGCCATCAGAACATCATGACTATGACCATGATGTTCATGATCGTGATCACTATGATCATGGTCACCATGATCAACTTCATCATGGTCATGTCCCTCAGGCGCATTAAGTTTTATTTTTTGCTGAGATGCTTGTACACCTACAACACCCTCCCAACCTAACAACGGTATATGAACCAACTCTAAACGACCATCATAACCCTTACTTTTAAAGTTACTAATAACTTCATTTTCTTCTAGTTCATCATGCTCGTAATCTGTAAAACTTAAATGAGCTCGCAGCTTTTCAAATCCTTTTAATGGATCATTTAATTCAGTTCGCAAATCATAGCGTTCAGATTTTAAGTCAACCCATGGACCTGCAGCATTTTCGTGTTCATGGTCGTGCGCTGAATTAGGTGGTGGACAATGGAAATGATCTCCATGCAATTCACATCCATGATATTCATGACTATGACCTGGTAATCCATATTTATCTTGTCGATTACTATATGACAGCCCCACAAAACCTCGATCATGGATCCATGAGCCGCCGACATTAACTGTTTGACCTTCTGAGAAGGTATTTTCTACACGTTTAGCACTTTCACGATGAGGCTCTGTCTCACCTTCATGATGATGTTCAGTGAAGTAACCTTTGAAAGGGATATAATCATTGGCTTTATGCTTCGTGCCTTCAACACGAAGTGCAAAATTTTCACCTATAGCTGCTGTTACACCTGCACTCGCAAGTTTTTCATCACTCCCAGAGTTGTAGCGGACGCCCACTTGCCCCTCTAGACCATTAGCTGGCATTTGTGTAGGTATTTTTTGATCAGTCACATTGACTAAACCACCCACAGTACCAGCTGAGTAAAGCAATGTTGAAGGTCCTCGGATAACTTCCACTTGCTTCGCCAAAATAGGATCAACCGTTACGGCATGGTCAGGAGAAAGTGTTGATACATCTGCAGTTTCAGAAGCATGCTGTAAAACTTTTACACGCGGTCCATCTTGGCCACGAATCACAGGACGACTTGCACCTGTTCCATACTGATTAGAATAAACACCCAACTCATCGGCTAACGCATCACCTATGGTTGTTGGTCTTTCAGATAATTTTTTTTGATCAATCACATGATCTGCTACAGCGAAGTCAGCAGCTGTTTGAACCAATGGATGTGCGGTAGAAGAAATTGTATCTAATTGAACATTTTTTTGTTTTTGATCAGCATGTGCTGCGGATGCTATCACTGCCAAGACGGAGGCAGTAATGATATTTTTATGAAAGTTCATACGACAAGCTCAAAATTCGAGAATTTACAATTGTTGTTATAATATAACATTTCAACCAAACTTCAATCATATTTCATTCATTTACTCCAAATTAATTACCTTCATATAATTAAACCAATGGGTTACATATCAATGTTAATCTATAAAATTCGGATAGCATTTTTTTGATATATTTCAGCAATGCCCTTTACAATTTCACATGCTGTACTCGCACCAATTTTGCATAAAGCATCGAAAGGAACACTTCCTATTTCTGCTCTAGCAATTGGTTGCATGGTCCCTGACTTATTTCGTCTTTTTACAGACGAACATATCCAAATCTCACATCAATGGAGCGCATTGCTATATCCCAATTTATTGGTGGGAATGGCATTCTGTCTATTGTGGTATGCACTATTACGACCTACTTTTCTTAGATGGGTTGGTATTTACAATCCCTTAAAACTCTCGAACTTTAGATCTGTCTTTCAATTCTTGGTGCTGATCAATATTTCATTAATCTTGGGTATCAGCAGTCATATCCTTTGGGATGGTTTAACTCATGTTGATTACAGAACCTTTGCTTTTCATGACCTATTAGCTAAACAAATCAATCTTTTCGGACAACACTCCCCCCTCCATCGAATTTTACAGGTCGGTACCTCTATTATTGTTTTGCCCTTTATTTTATGGTTTGCAAAACAGTATTTTTGTACTTACCGTCAATCATTCAGAGTAACCCGTTCTATCACTATTTTTGCTGTGGTATCCGTGCTAATTTCAATATTAGGTGGATTATTTGGATTTATTCATTTCCACTCTAATTACAATACAGCCATTTTAAATGACCTATATGGTTACATTGGCTTCTCAATTAATTATTTCTTTAGAGGCTTTCTATTGACGTTTGCGATTTGTACGCTTGTTTTTCAAATCTTAGATCAATTGGAATTATTCGAAGGATCGTCTTAATTTTAAATTTGCATTAAATAATAGGGCTTTCATAATCTTCTCCTTGTGACTGTAGTCTCAAAGAGGCATAATTCACCCTTTGTATAAAGGCGTTACGCTGTTTACGTATACGCTTTCATTAACCCATATAGTTGGATTTTTAACGCTATGATGCGAACTCATTACTGCGGTTCATTAACCGAAGCTCAAATTGATCAAACCGTTACACTTTGCGGATGGGTACACCGTCGCCGTGACCATGGTGGTGTAATTTTCCTTGATATGCGTGACCGTGATGGTCTAGTTCAAGTGGTTATTGATCCTGATACACCAGAAGCTTTCGAAACAGCTGATAAAGCTCGTTCTGAATTTGTATTAAAAATTACTGGTCGTGTTCGCCGTCGTTATGCTGGTACTGAAAATGCCAACATGGTGAGTGGTCAAATCGAAGTATTAGGTAAAGAAATTGAAGTTCTAGCAGCGTCTGAAACTCCACCATTTCCATTAAATGATGATAATACTAATATTTCAGAAGAAATTCGTTTGAAATATCGTTTCTTGGACATTCGTCGTCCAGAAATGTTAGAGCGTTTACGTTTCCGTTCTAAATTAACAAACCTTATTCGTAACTATTTCGAAGAAAATGGATTCTTAGACGTTGAAACACCTATTTTGACACGTGCGACTCCTGAGGGTGCGCGTGACTATTTAGTTCCAAGCCGTGTATCAAATGGTAGTTTCTACGCTCTTCCGCAATCACCACAGTTGTTTAAACAATTGTTAATGGTGGGTGGTATTGATCGTTATTACCAAATTGCTAAATGTTTCCGTGACGAAGACTTACGTGCTGACCGTCAGCCTGAATTTACACAAATCGACGTTGAAACATCGTTCATGAGTGACGATGACATCATGGATTTAATGGAACGTTTAACAGTTAAGATGTTTAAAGAACTTCTTAATGTTCAATTTGATAAGTTCCCACGTATGACCTATGCAGATGCAATGCGCGACTATGCGTCTGACAAGCCTGACTTACGTATTCCACTTAAACTCGTTGACGTTGCAGATTTAATGCAAGACGTAGAGTTCAAAGTATTCGCTGGCCCTGCTAAAGATCCTAAAGGTCGTATTGTTGCATTACGTGTTCCAGGTGCAGGCTCTCTTCCACGTAGCCAAATCGACGAGTACACTAAATTTGTTGGCATCTACGGTGCAAAAGGTTTGGCGTATATCAAAGTTAACGAACTTGAAAAAGGTATCGAAGGCTTACAATCTCCTATCGTGAAATTCATCGAGCCAATCGTTCTTGATCTATTAAAACGTGTGGGTGCTGAAAATGGCGATATCGTATTCTTCGGTGCAGATAAAGCGAAAGTTGTAAACGATGCAATGGGTGCTTTACGTATCAAAGTCGGTCATGACATGAAGATGGCAACTTGCGAGTGGGCACCACTTTGGGTTGTTGATTTCCCAATGTTTGAAGAAACTGATGATGGAAAATGGACTTCTGTTCACCACCCATTCACGCTGCCTAAATCTAGCGTAGAAGAAGTGAAGAACAACCCAGGTGCTGCATTGTCTGTTGCTTACGATATGGTACTTAACGGTACTGAAATCGGTGGTGGTTCGCTTCGTATTCATAACCTAGAAATGCAAAAAGCAATTTTTGAAGCTTTAGGTATTGGTGAAGAAGAAGCAGAAGAGAAATTCAGCTTCTTATTGAACGCTTTACGTTATGGTGCACCTCCACACGGTGGTTTGGCATTCGGTTTAGACCGTCTTGTGATGTTAATGACAGGTGGTTCATCAATCCGTGATGTGATTGCATTCCCGAAAACGAAAACTGCGGAATGTCCTTTAACACAAGCACCTGCACCAGTTGAATCAACTCAACTTCGTGATCTTGGTATTCGCTTACGTGAAAAACCAAAAGCTGAATCACAAGAATAAAGTTTTGTTGATCTAAATAAAAACCCTGCAACTGCAGGGTTTTTTATTTCATTGAGATACATGCTTAAAAATGGCATAATCGCAGAAAATATTTAAGAGTTCATTCATATGGCTATGCGTCCTGATGTTCGTCGTCATACAATCATTATTATTGTATTTTGCATCGTGCAATGGGCATTTATGCGTTATATCTTGAATGAACAACTATTTAACCTCACTACTTATCAGCGTATCGTGTTCTTTAGTACGAGTAGTTTTATTGCCGCGTTTGGTTCAATCGCTGCATTGATTTATATGGTGATTAAAGGAAATGCGGATAATAAATAATAGAATACTGTAAATACCCCTATTATATTTATTTATGTTTTCTAAGTCCTAGCCAATTTTTGTATAGGTAAAAAATTTAGGGGTTTTCAACATCCACCTCACCTTCCAGTGGAAATGACTAGCATTGGCTCTTATAAAATTTAAATCATTGTTTTTAATTTTATTTAAAAATTTACAGTATTTTATAAAACTAAGCTTTATATATGTATTAAAAAGCACAATATCAAGATGTGAGTAAACCTCTTTAATCTGGCTAACATCTCTTTCAGATCTAAATAATTTGACCCCATGATATAAACTGTTAACATGCTTATCACTAATAGTACAGTTAGTTATACTGGACTCTCGATATCTATAAAATAAAAGCGGTTTATTTAATTCAAATATTTTTAAATTTTTTTATAAATAATGAGTACACATAACATATCTTCAAAATATAAATCTTTAGGAAATTTATATGTATAAAAAAAGATCTTTTATAAATCCTCAACCATGCATACCATCTATTTCGTTTAAATTATTGAAGTAAATAATATTGATCAACCTGATCGACCAAACCAGTTTTTTCAGTTAGATTTAGCTCTTTATTGAAGTTATGTCGACTCTGTTCAATTGCATTAAAATGAATCAAATCGATATTCTTTTCACTTTTTAAAATAGCAATAATTTCACCAATATAATTTTCCATCACTTTATCATCAGAATCTAAGAAAGCTATATAATCACCTATAGCCAAATCAAGAACATTATTTCGAGCCATACTCAGACCCTGATTTTCTTGATTTATAATTAAAATATTTTTTAGTTCAGATTGACTCTCTAAATAATTTTTCAATATAGGAATAGATTGATCTTGAGAACCATCATTAACAAAAATACACTCCACTTCAGAAGTAAGTTGATTGAATAAAGAATGAATACAATCCTCTATGTAATCTTCAACTCCATAAACAGGAACAATAATACTTAAAATAATTTTTGAAGATTTATTATACATTGTGATCGCATTGAATAGTTGGGTAATAATTTTCTATATGATTTCCTAGGCTGATAATAGTTTATTAAAATAATTAATCTTTTTGTAAGAAAACTTTTTGTATATAAAAATATACTGGTCAAATTTAAAAATAAATAAAATTTAAGAAATTGTAATAGTGTTTATAATTTATTAATTTTTTAAACATGAGCCTAAAATGAGGTTCTTAAATTATCATTTAAGAACCTCACTATGTTGAAAAATAGCTATTCAATAATTTTTATTAATTCATTCCTCACTCTAGGATATATAGCTTCTGCATACATTGACGTAATGTGATCATCATCCCTATAAATTGGTATATTAGATTCATATGTCAAACATTCATCCCCCTTACAAAACAATTCATTCCAATCAAGTGAAATAATGAGGTCTGCCAATCTTTGAGATGGATCAGTATCCTGTAAATAGCTTCCCTTTTTATAAGCACAATTTTCAGGATTTGTGAAATTATTGATTAAACAATAGTTTGGTGAAATGGAGAATCTTGGATTATCACGTATTCCAATAATTTTTACATGCTCTTGCTTATCTATAATATTTTTCCACGCCTTAACATAAGAGATTGGAACATTTTCCTTCAAACTGGACTCATCAGGATAAGTTCTAGTAGAGTTAGTTATAAGATAGTTAACTTGGCGACTACCCAAGAAATCAAGTAGTTTCTCATTCCACTCTAGACAACTTGAATCGTATAATTCATTTTCAAAATTAGCCCCTAGAGGGCAACCACTCTTAGTGATTTGTACAATTTCAACTTTGAATTCATTTGCAAATTTAATAATTGTTGGAATCCATTGTTCAATATGTGATCCACCAACAACATAGATCGTTTTATTTGCACCTTGAACACCATGTGTACAAATTTTTAAATCAGAACTATCACCGTATATTGAACAATCTTTAATTTGATGTTTTAACCCAATACCCTCAACCACTTTTAAAGCATCAATTAATTCAAAATCTTTTGTATTGTTTAAATACCAGTCATCGTATGCTAGTTTTAAGCGCTCTCTCTCAATATCTCTCAATATGGAAAAGGTAAGCGAAAAAGCTACTATAATAGATAGAATTATGGCATAGAACTTCACTTTTTTTGCATTATTAATAGTTATTAACCCATTCAAAAAATTTACTATTAATACAAAAAAAACTGTTAATAAAACTACAACCATCCCGTTAATAAAGTTTAATTTAGCCAGGCCGTAATAAGCCTTATAAATTATAAGTATTGGCCAATGTACTAAATATATTAAAAATGTATATTTTGAAATTATTTTAAATACATTTAATTTTAAAAAACTAACACCCCAAAATTTTTCATTATCCAACAATACCACTAATGCAACAACTACAGGTAAAATTGATGCAAGTCCAGGGTAAGGTAGTAAATTAGGAACAAACAATGCATTAATTATAAGAATTAAGATTAAAATAGGTATGCCAAATGTTGTAAATAAAATAATTTTTTTATCACCTTTATTTAATACAATTAAATAAGCCAATACACCAAAAAAAAACTCCCATATTCTCGTCAAGGGATGAAAGTAAGCATATGATTCATCAGTATAGGTTTCATACAAACCATAAAAAAAAGAAAAAATTATTATTAAAATTGCAACAAAAGAAATTCTCTTAATATTAAATTTAGAAAAATAAAATATAAATGGCAAAAATAAATAAAATTGAAATTGAATAGATAAGGCCCAAAACTGCTGAAAAGGGTTCAAAAAACTAGAGTTTAAATAATTTAAATTATTACGAATTATGTACAAATTCTCACTAAAACCAATACTTTTTGAAGCATGTTTTATTATTTCAAGTCTATTACCTAAATCTAATACAAACCAAAAAAATAAAGTAAGGCTAACAACCAAAGCTACAGGAATAAATGTTTTTGATAATATTTTTTTCCAAAAATCAAGAAATATGTTCAACAAGCTTGACGAACTCATCTTCATCAGAACTGCTGTCATAAAATAACCTGATATAACAAAGAAAATATCTACACCACCAGATATTTTTTCAAGCCAAATATGACAAATGACGATTAAGATAGCACTTATAGCCCTTAAACCCTGAATATCATTTCTATAAATTGACTTCATAAAATTTAAAATTCATTACAATCTACTAAATACTTTTAAAATTAAAAATTCAATCCTGAATAATATTCGAATGATAAAATTTTGACGATTAACAAACTTAATCTTAAAATCATTCAACAAGTTATATTCATTTAATTTAATAAAGTGTTTCAATACACTTGCACCATATTCAATTTGTTTTAACTTAAACTTTTTCTTATTATTTAGATACACCACTAAATCAGCTCTTTCAGTTGCAATAAATTTCTTATTTTTATTTTTATGAGTTAAACCGTGTGTTTGAAATTCAATGAATGTTATCCCCCCTTCAAAAAATTTAAAATTCACATATTCGCTTAATGCTGCAAAAAAACGCCATTCTCCACCACCACGAATTTTCTCATTAAATCGAATATTTGTTCTTCTCAACAAATTAGCTTTCAAGAAATGTGTTGTATCTCTTCTAATACTTTTTCCAATCAGATAGTCATCCACATAATTATAGCTACCCTGAAGTTTATTCAGCTGAGTAAGTGATTTCTCTGATTGATGATCAATTTTTCTTGATACAAACCACTCAAAGCTTTTAAATTCATTTATCTCTTTTAATGCATTTTTCAAAGTATCTTTATCAAAGAAATCATCATCATCTAAAAAAACTATGAAGTCGACATTATTTTCTAATAAATACTCTATTCCTTTATTACGTGAGTAACAAACCCCTTGATTTTTTGAATTTTTTAAATAGTGATGCTTTTCATTTATTAATTTAATTAATTCACCATTAACTTGCTCTGAGTCATCGACTATAACTTGAAGCCAGTTACTATAAGATTGATTTTTTACGCTTTCAATACACCTCTTTAAAAGTTCAGGTCTATTATACGTAGGAGTAACAATCCCGAATTTTAACACTTCGATTATTCCTTTAATTCGCTTATCTATTAAACATTTCAGTTAATTTTAAATAAGAACTTACTGCAAATATTTGACCAAATTTTTTTTCTAACTTCAAAGGATTCAATCCTTTCAAACTAGCACTTTGTATTAATTTAGCTAATTGATCTATATTTTGAACATCAACTAGATATTCCTCATCCAATATTTCATTAGGCCCAGAAGGGCAATTGGTACTAATTACTGGCACATTTAAAGCCAATGACTCCAATATTACTAGGCCTAGCCCTTCAAAATCAGACGATAGCACCATAAAAGAAGCATGTTTCATGTAGGGATACGGATTTTTCTTGAACCCGGTAAAAATTACTTTATGTTGAATATTTAATTCATTAACTAATGTCTTAGCTTGATCTACCAATTCTCCTGTACCAACTAGCACTAGTTTTTCAGAAATATTTGCCTTAGCGTAGGCTTTAATTAAAATATCATGTCGTTTTTGAAATTTAAATTTTCCAACATTGACTATATATGGCCCTGCTATATCTGGTATGAACTCATTGGCGGAAGTTTGAATATCATCAATATCAATTGGGTTATAAATCGTTTGAATATTTTCACTATTAAATAATTTTTTAAAATCTTCAGTTACACCTTGGCTTACACCGATACATGGCTTAGATAAATAAATTTTTTTTAATTGATTTAGTAATTTGTCATTTAAGCAACCAGCGTATTCTTGACTCGTTGTATTGTGAATGACCATATGAATGTTTGGTAATTGGCTTCTACTTAAAATAAAATCGACAGGAAATAAATTAGATAAAACCAAATCAGGAGTACCCACTTGATCTAAAACGAATTTATCAAATGAACTCGCGGCAATTTTTGCACGCATAAATTTAGGTATAGCACGAAATTTTTGATAATTAAAGAAGTGTATCTTCACTCCCTCAGGAATAGGTAAATCTATAATATCTTTGAAATAAACAATATGTGCTTCATGTCCTGCATTATTTATACCTTTGGCTAAAGTTAATGCGAAACGTTCAGCACCGTTACCTTGTAAAGTAAAAATAGCAAGTACAACCTTTTTTTTCTTCATAATTCGATATTCAATATTGTTAAAAATGTGCCTTATCAAGACGAATAAATCGCTTTTGCGCTTTAAATATGACTTGCATATAGCGACATCCCATAGCCAACTGACCGATGATCCGTCTCTTTCTAAATACTCTTTTTTCCATAGCAGAAGAATAAATTGGCTTGTGATGTTCTGAACGTCCGATCACTGATTCAAACTGCTCTGCAGGTACAAGACCATAAGCTACCATTTGATCTTCTTGAATAATTGCGGCAGGCTCAGCTTGTAAACTCTTCAATCCATAATGGCTAAAAATAAAACCATCAGCAATTGCAGGTGAGGTTTCTGCTAAACGTTGTAATAACTTCTTTGCGCCCGATGGATAGAGTAAATATCCTGCTGCACCTGTTCGGTCTTGATATAGAGTATATAGCGCAGTTTGTCCAGCGACTAATTGATATTCTGGTTTTTTAGAAAAAATTTTTTTACGACTACGTACTTCAAAATTAATTAAATCTATATCTTTAAAATTATAATTTTGTATTTCTTCAAGTAACTGAGGAATATGACATGATAAGACTGCATCATCCTCTAATATCAATGCTGGTTCATTAGTTTTAATAACAGTTTCCCAAGCTTTCTGATGACTCAAAAAACATGCTACCTCCACCTTACGCAAAGGTCTTTGCCAACCAAACCCTAATAATTGATATTGTGAATCATCGATATCATCAACTGATACAGCAGCTAAACGCTGAAAAGATAAACCCAAATCATCAAACTGTTGAGTCTGAAAAGCCAAACGCTCTTTTGAACGCTCAAGATTTATAATCAAGATCTGCATGGATTACCACCAACGTGTTTTTTCACGCGTATGTCTTTTTTTAAAACGCACATAGACAGTATCATTAACGTCTTGATTAATCCGCTCAAAAATTTCAATAACCAATTGACCTAATGGATGATCAGTACATATCTGGTCTAAACGCCAACGCATATTTCTCAATGTATCATCAGTACCCACTGCAAAAGCAGATGTACCATCAAATAGAGCATAACGTTGTGACTGTAAATGATTTAGACACTCTAGATTTTCTTCCATCTGATGATCACATAAATAGCGTTCCGTTTCCTGAAGCTTTAAAGTATTAATAAGAACCACAGCATTCATCAAAATTGCTTTCAGAAGAGAATCTTCATCATGATCAATGAAAGTATCACACGCTGAAATTAACCATCGTATATTTAAGGATTTCAGTAAAAAATCTCGCTCTTTAAGCCATAAAGATTTAAATTTTAGATAGTTATCTGTCGTATCAACATCTCGGCGCATCAATACAATTAGACTAGCATGATAATGATTCAACGCAGGTTGACCTACGAACTCATCTTTGAGCTGCTCTATATGCTGCTTCAAATCTTTCGCTGATCCATGGGTATAGCGTGTTTCATCACCTTCAATCAAGTTTTCTTTCAACGCATTAATATCTATACCTTCAAATTGCGCATAGACCTCATCTGCACCAAAACGACGTTGATGCCGACTAAAGGAGAACCATTGTTCGAATTTACTTTTTTTTCTAACAGGCATTATAAACCACCATTAAAAGGCAACTATTATTGCCAAGCATCCTTAATCCATTGACTTGGCAACACATAGCGGTACCATTTACCACCGCCACCATTCACAGCATCAGGTGGATTAATCTCACCATGGAAAATAATAATTTTAGCACCTTCAGGTTTTACTGGTGGCTTAAAAAACGCCATTGGGATTTTTTGTAAACAGTGATATTTATAACTTTTACACCAGCTATCTGGCCAATAGGTTTGCTTCGCATGTTTATCTACATACCATGACAAATAGGCTTGTTCATTACGGAATTTTTTTCGGATCTCATCAAAGTTCTCACGAAAATATGGTAATAATCCAGGGAAAGCGCCCAATTTAAAACGATATACTGAGCTATTACCTGTGATTCGCCATGGTCGTTTCCAGTCGTGAATAATTAAAAAATCACCTGGATAAGTGAAAAAATCATCCATGTTATCAACGATAACAACATCCAAATCTAAAAATAGCGCGTTTCCCTTTAAGCCATATAAGTCAGGCTCAAAAGTTGAAAGTTTGTTCCAACCACGCTCAGGCGCGCCTTCAGGCAATGCTAACGGTGGAATAGGAAAGCATTTAACATTTGGATCAATTCCTTCTGTACGGTCAGTGAGACAAACCATCTGGAAATCAACAGTCGTGTGTCGTTTCACCATATTGTAAAGACGATTCACATACTCAGAACCATATTTGGTTCCCCACTTCATACACAAAACAATGTTCTGTTCTTGTGCAAACTCTTCTTCTAATAAGACATTGTTTTCATGTATTGACATGCCGTTTTATTCCACCTAATCAATAGCTGCATCATACCACAGAGTTAAAATATTCTTGAACGATAAGAATTCAAACTCGTCAAAATTGAAATCAAATCTTCATTAAATTGTCACGTCTTAGAAACCCTATTTTGTCAAATTAAATTTAATCTGGCTTGAACTAAAATAATGAAAATTACTATTGTCGGCACTGGGTACGTCGGTCTCTCAAATGCGATGATTTTAGCGCAACATCATGAAGTCACCGCCTTAGACATTGATCAAAATAAAGTAAATTTATTGAACAAGAAAATCTCACCTATACAAGACATAGAAATCTCTGATTTTCTAAGTAATAAACTATTAAACTTTAAAGCAACAACTAATGCTGTGGATGCATATTTTCAGGCAGACTATATTCTTATTGCGACACCAACTGATTATGACCCTACAACCAATTTTTTTGACACTTCAAGTGTTGAATCTGTGATCACTGAGATTTTAAGTATCAATCCATTAGCGACGATCATTATCAAATCGACAGTTCCTGTAGGTTACACCCAACAACTAAAAAGTAAATTTGAAACACAGAATATTATATTTTCACCTGAGTTTCTCAGAGAAGGAAAAGCATTGCTGGATAACTTATATCCTTCAAGAATTATAATGGGTGAAAATTCTGAACGAGCACATCAATTTGCAAACATGCTCATAGAGGGTGCTTATAAAAAAGATTGTCCAGTCTTGTTCACTGACTCCACCGAGGCAGAAGCAATCAAACTTTTTGCAAACACCTATTTAGCTATGCGCGTTGCATTCTTCAATGAACTAGATACTTACGCTCAAATATACCGATTGGACACTCGCCAAATGATCGAGGGTGTTTGTTTAGATCCTCGAATTGGTAAATTTTATAACAATCCATCATTCGGTTACGGCGGATATTGTCTTCCTAAAGATACTAAACAATTACTCGCCAACTACGACCAAGTTCCAAGCAATTTAATTCAAGCCATTGTAGATGCGAATATTACTCGCAAAGATTTTATTGCACAGTCTATTTTGGAGAGATGCCCTAGCGTTGTAGGGATATATCGTTTGGTCATGAAAAGTGGTTCAGACAATTTTCGATCGTCAGCAATACAAGGTGTTATGCGTCGTCTCAAAGCACAAGGAATCAAGATCATTATTTACGAACCCACACTTTCAGAGAAAAAATTTCAAAACTCAAAAATCATCAAAACACTGGAAGAATTTAAAAAAAGAGCAGATTTAATTATTAGTAATCGTCATTGCGATAAACTAAATGATGTTGCAGATAAAGTGTATACCAGAGATATTTTTGGTAAAGATGATTAAAAAAGGACTCAATTGAGTCCTTTTTTCAAAGCATTAATTACTTCACATATGTTAACCAGTGAGCATATTTAGGGTCTTTACCTTGTACGGCATCGAAGTATGCTTTTTGGATTTGTGTTGTGATTGGACCACGAACACCTTCACCGATTTGACGATCATCATATTCACGGATTGGCGTTACTTCTGCCGCTGTACCTGTAAAAAATGCCTCATCAGCGATATAGAATTCATCACGTGTGATACGGCGCTCTACAACGTCATATCCAAGGTCTTTCGCAATCGTAATAATGGTTTGACGAGTAATACCATCAAGAGCACCACCAGCGATATCAGGGGTATGAATCACGCCATCACGCACTAAGAATACGTTTTCACCTGAACCTTGACACACATAACCTTGTGGATCAAGTAACATTGCTTCGTCATAACCTGAGTGCGCAACTTCTTGGTGTGCCAAAATAGACAGCGTATAGTTTCCTGATGCTTTCGCCTTACACATCGTCACGTTAGGGTGATGGTGTGTAAAAGAAGAAGTTTTTACACGAATACCCTTCGCCATTGCTTCTTCACCAAGGTAAGCGCCCCAGCTCCACGCAGCAACCACTGCATGAATTGTATTATCCGTCGCTGCAATACCTAGCTTTTCCGAACCAATAAAGATAATTGGACGTAAATAGCAAGAAGCTAATTTATTTTCACGCACCACATCAATTTGAGCTTGTTCTAATGCCGCCTGATCAAACGGAACTTTCATTTGATAAATTTTGGCAGAGTTTAAAAGACGTTTAGTGTGTTCTTTTAAACGGAAAATTGCCGTTCCATTCGGAGTTTCGTAGGCACGGACACCCTCAAATACACCCATACTGTAGTGTAAAGTGTGTGTTAAGACGTGAGTTTTTGCTTCACGCCAATCAACTAATTGTCCATCTTGCCAAATAAAACCATCACGATCAGCCAAATTCATGACCTAAACTCCAAATTTTTATACACAGTCATTTCTATCCAACTACTGATGCAGTTGGATCTATTAATCTTTGCCATAGCTTGCAAACGACCTTACGGGTATCGAGCCAATTCGCAGCACTCACTTGCATGGATTGATTTGCAAGGGCTAAACGATGACTCTCGGCACGTTCACGGAGATAAGCTTGAATCAATGCTGTCGCATCGGCGCTGGATAAGCAGCCAGTTTTTGCGGCATCCTCAAGGATTCGTACATTGTCGGAGTAATGGGCGAGATCAGGATTCGTCCCACTCCATGCTAATACTGCATACTGTGCCATAAATTCGATATCAACGATACCACCTGCATCCTGTTTTAAATGAAAAATTCCATCTTTTTTTTGCTCATTTGATGAGCCTAAATGGTCTTTCATTTTTTGACGCATTTTTAGCACTTCTGCTCTCACCGTTTCTTCATTTCGAGGCAAAGTTAAAATACGACAGCGTAATTCCTCAAACTTTTCTCTTAAGCTTTGCTCACCCGCTATACTACGCGCACGAACAATCGCTTGATGCTCCCAAAGCCATGCATTTTTAAGTTGGTATTGCTCAAAAGCCTTAAGGCTTGTGACGAGAAGCCCAGCTTCTCCTGAAGGACGCAATCGTGTATCAATCTCATACACACGACCATCTAAAGTTTGGGTTGTCATCAGCGACATGAGCTTTTGCCCAACACGCATCGCAAATTCAAAACCACTAATTGGTTTCAAGCCATCTGTATCTGCCTGCTCATCCATATAGTGGATAAAGACTAAATCAAGGTCTGAACCATACCCAAGTTCAATACCGCCTAATTTCCCATACCCAATGACACTGAATGCCATATGATTTTTTGAACAACGTTGACCATCTGCATCTACTGGGTAACCATGTTTTTTTGCTGTAATTTGATATGCTAAATTCAAAGTTGCTTGAACTGAAACCTCAGCAATATCGGTGAGCGCATCAGACACACGCATCAGTGGACTTTCAGCCAATACATCACTTGCTGCTACAGTCAAAACATTCGATTTTTTGAATAAGCGCAATACGCGCATTTGATCTTCCACTTGATCAATTTCAATACGCAGCAGCTGCTGTCTGAGTGAATCCTCCAAATCTTGGCGTTTAGGTAGCTCAAAATCCATTGATAAAAACTCATCGAGTAAAACTGGATAATGGGTTAGCTCTTCACAAATCCATGGGCTTACAGTCGCCATTTTAACGAGTCGCTGTAATGCTCCTTTGCTTTCAATTAACATCACTAGATAGACTGTTCGCCGCATCACAGATTCAACCAGTGGCATCAGCCTTACCAAAGCGACTTGTGGATTATCCGATTCAAGAACAGCTTGAATCAGATGAGGCCAAAACTCTTTTAAACGATTAACTGCTTTAGCGGGTAATTTTTTGATGGCATGTCCATACCAAAATTCACGAACCAAATTTTTAGCAGACTCATCTAAAACTTCATTCAATTGCTGCTCTATTTGGCTAAAGCTTTCAACCAATGGATCTACTTCTTTTTCTTTAATTAAATGCTCAAACTGATAAGTTACTATAGCGCGCTTCTCATTGAGAACATCTAAGAACGCATCCCAACTTTCAAATCCAAGTGTTTCTACGATGCGATTTCTTTGGTCAACCTCAGTAGGCAGTGATTGTGTTTGTTGGTCATTTAAGGCTTGAATGGCATGTTCCACACGACGCAAGAATAAATAAGCATTTTCAAGCTCATCCACCACTTCAGGTTCAAGTAATCCAACAACCCCCAAATGATGTAGACTCACTAAACATTGACGGTCTTGTAGCTCAAGTTTTGAACCACCATAAATCAACTGGAAAACTTGAACGATAAACTCGACTTCACGAATACCACCTGCACCAAGTTTAATATCATCTTCAATATTTCTACGTTGAACTTCACGCTCAATCATCGCTTTCATTTCACGCATCGCTGCAAAAGCAGTGTAGTCCACATAACGGCGGAATACAAAAGGTCGAGTCATTTCCAGAAGCTCATCCCCTTCCTTTCCTCCTGTAACAATACGCGCCTTTATCCATGCATAACGCTCCCACTCACGCCCATGTTGACTGAGATACTTTTCAAGTGCCGCATGACTGATTGCTAGTGCTGAACCATCACCCCATGGTCGCAATCGCATATCCACTCGGAATACAAATCCATCTGCGGTGATATGTTCCAACAAATAAATAATTTTTTGCCCCCAAAGGATGCAAAATTGCTGAACATCAATACATTTACGACCATTGGTTTCACCTTGCTCATCGAAGGCAAATATAAGATCAATATCACTGGATAAATTAAGTTCCTGAGCCCCCAATTTACCCATTGCAATCACGATAAGGTCTTGAAGCTTACCGTTATAGCCGATCGGCTCTCCATGTTTGGCTTGCAATGGACGATAAGCGAAGCTTTTGGCTGCATCAATACTGGCATCGGCAAAGTCTGAAAGCTCACGAGTCAATGTAATAACTGAAATGAGGCGGTTCGCATCCTGCCAAATCCACCGAAACATTAACCGTGCTCGCAAAATTCGAATTTTTTGCATCCATTCTTTTTCATCCTGAATGTCAGCAAGTTCTTTTTGTACAATGTGATAGATTTGTTCAGTACTTAAAAATTTATTAAATTGATCAGATGAATAATCTTGTTCTAATAATGTTTGATGTAAATTATAAACTTGTTCCGCGTATTGACTGGCTCTAAGAGTTTTTTGCAACTGATCAGCATTCATTTGAAAAAAAGCCTGAATAAATCTAAAACTCTTTTATATCAGTCCTTACGCAATTTGTGGACTATTTAGTTCACTTTTTCCAAAGATGTTTGATTACTCGTATTTGGGGTGGCAGGTAACGCTGCATGAGTGTCTGCTTCAGGTAATATGACTTTAAAAGTCGTACCTTGACCTTGTTGAGAACTGACACAAATTTCACCATGATTCAAATCAACAAATCTTTTACATAACACCAAACCTAAACCAGCACCTTTTTCACCAGATGTACCACGAATAGATACCTTCAAATCCGGTTGAAAAAGCTTCTCAATTTGCTGTGGTGTCATACCTAAACCTGTATCTCGAATGGCAATTTCGACACCTTGATCGCATTTTGATGCTTCGATATAAACTTTTCCAGTTCCATCCACATGAGTAAACTTCAAAGCATTGGATACCAAGTTTTGAATCACTGATGTGATCATATTAATGTCGGCAAAGACTTTTAACTCTTGCGGCACACTTTCAATTAATTGAATATTTTTTTTCACAGCCAACGTGTTTAAAACATCAAAAACGATTTTTGTCACCTGTTTAAGCTCAAACTGAATAGGATGATAGACAAATCTCCCGCCTTCAGCCATTGCCCAATTTAATAGGCTTTCCAATAAGTTATAAGTCGATTGAGCGGTATCATGTAAATACTCAGCGATATTCTGTACACTGTCCTCATCCAAACTTTCACGCTCATTGGCCAATACATCAGAAAAACCTAATAAGCCATGAAATGGTGCGCGTAAATCGTGTGCAATGATTTGAAAGAATTTTGTTTTACTGAAATTAAGTGCCGATTGTTGTTCATATAATTCTTTGAGTTCCGCATAATCCGAATGAAGCTCTAATATACGAATTAAGCTCATTGAAAAATCATAAACCAGCTCTAAATTTTGATCATCAAAAGGTTGGTGCTGATTATCAAATAAAATCACTTGACCAATTGAAAAATCATCATTCACTTTTAAATCAATGGCTATAATTCGCTCGTGATCAACTCCGAGTTGATGAATATGTGCTGAAAAAGATGAATAATTAGGATGATCACGACTGATCGAAGTTTGACCCGCGAAATATGGTAATAATTTTGCTTTTTTATTGGCATTAAAAGCTTTAAATCCATTTGGAGAAGAATGCCACACATATGGTTCATCATGAAAAGCTAAGATTGCTGACTCCGCATTTAAAATGCCACGCGCAAATCTTAAAAAACTCTCAAGTTGATTTTTTGGCGTTGATACACCGAGTAAAAGAGACATTTTGCAGGCACTGAGCTGATCAGCTTGATCGACATCTATAAATTCTATTTTCATGTCTACATCCTGCCATGGAGTAAAGGGGAATAATGATCGATTACATTTTATTTTTTCATTTCACAGTAAAGAAATGAAACCTTATTTCATCAAGACTAATACATTCTCAAATATTAAGAAAGTGCATTTTTGAGGACTGAATATCTAGCTAAAGCATGAGTCGTACTTTACAAAACGTAAGCGTCTAGTGAAGATCGATTGAATAAACCATAACTATTTATTATTAAAATAAAATTTACTCAATCCTTATCTTATATTATTCATCTAATCTTCATTTGAAATTTTAAAATTCCTTTATTTATTTAAAACAAATAAAAAGGCCCTCAAGTCTGATTATGCTTGAAGGCCTTTAAGTATTTGGTCCCGAGGGTCGGACTCGAACCGACACGTCATCTCTGACAGCGGATTTTGAGTCCGCCGCGTCTACCAATTTCACCACCTCGGGAAAGGTTGTGTTCGGTATAATATCGTTTTTCTTTTCTTTGTCAATGCATAACCTGACTCAAGCGCCTATTTTTAAATCAATAGCATGCATTATGCTTTTTTAACCACCAAACTCAGCTCGAACTGGGCAAAAAAAGCATATACTAATGCCAAAATTTTTGCTGATTCCATTTTTATATTCTTATGCAACTATCTGATTTTAGCTTTGAACTCCCAGACGAACTTATTGCCCGTTACCCTCTTGAAGAACGAAGTGCTTCTCGCCTGCTTCATCTTAAGGCGGATGGTCAGTATGATGATCACCAATTTACCGATATTTTAGACCTGTTTAATGAAGGTGATTTATTAGTTCTCAATGATACCAAGGTAATGAAAGCTCGCTTGAAAGGTAAGCGTGCTTCGGGTGGTGCGATTGAGGTTCTGGTTGAAAGAATGCTTGATCAATTTATTGCTCATTGCCATATCAAAGCAAGTAACTCACCAAAACCAGGTGCTGAGCTTTTTGTCGGATCAGATGAGGTTAAAGTTAAGGTTCAAGGGCGCCATGAAAATCTCTATGTGGTGGAATTTTCCAAACCAATCTTAGATGTATTGGATCAGTATGGTGCATTGCCTATTCCACCTTACTTCAACCGAGAAGCAGAAGATATTGATACTGTACGTTATCAAACCGTATTTAATGATCCTACAAAAATTGCCAGCGTTGCTGCTCCAACGGCATCTCTGCATTTCGATGAACTACTATTAAAAAAACTTGAAGATAAAGGTGTAAACAAGACATTTGTCACTTTACATGTAGGTGCAGGTACATTTTTACCAGTACGTACAACCGATATCGAAAATCACATCATGCACAGTGAATGGTGCCAAGTCAGCGATGAAGCTATGGCGTTGATTAAAGCCACTAAAGATCGAGGTAATAAAGTGATTGCCGTCGGAACGACTGCAACACGCGCAACAGAAAGCGCGGCTCAAGCCAATGGTGGCGAACTGAAGGGCTGGACTGGTGATACTCAGATTTTTATTTATCCTGGTTATGAATTCAAAGTGGTAGATCGCTTGATTACTAACTTCCACCTTCCAGAATCAACATTATTAATGCTTGTTTCAGCCCTGTCCAATCGTGATTATATTTTGAATGCGTATCAACATGCTGTAAAAGAACGGTATCGTTTCTTTAGTTATGGTGACGCAATGTTGATTGACCAAGCAAAAGATTAGGATCTGATCTATGCCGATTGATTCTGTTCAGCAACTGCTTCACCTTCGCACCCGAAAGAACAAGCAAATTATGGCCAGTGTTGATCGGCTTTGGGCTCTTGGACGTTCTGCTCAACATTCTGATGACATCCTGCAAGGATTACATCCATGGGGTTCGAATACCCAACTCTTTTTTCACAATGGCATACCTAAATTTTTAGTTACGCTTGCCATCATATTCATTGTTTTTTCGCTCTTTCCTATTTTTGACACATTAAAATGGATGGCATATAGCGCAGCGGCGATACTTATCCTGATTGCATATATAATTTATGAACCAAATAAACCTATTCATGAAGTGATTTCATTTCTTGAAGAGCGAATGATTGGTTTTAAATTCGGTATAGAAGCTTATTCAACGCCATCACACCTTGGAACAAATAGACATAACACCTTGATCATAAGTCAGCTAAGGCAAAAATTTCCTTTGTTTAACCAAGGCAACCATGCCAATGACATTTTAAAATTTGCCTCTACCACGTGGAAAAACGCTCAAAACCAAGATTTCCCTGTTATGCTTTTTCATTACCGATTTATTGATGAAGTCAATCTGCCTGAGCAAAACAAAACACCACAAAAATTAAAAAAAATTGAACGTCATCGTTGGGGCGTATTTGTATTTGATATATCACCACTAGGATTAGCGACGACCAGTAGAAAGAAAGGGTTCACCACACCATATACAGAGCGCTGGGAGAGCAGTGATTTAGAGCTACGTAAAAAAGTTCAGATTTACGGTACAGATCGTTTACAACTCGCAAAGATCATGACGCCATCAACCACACTCAAACTGATTAAATTTTATCGAATTCACCAGGGCGACTTAATTTTCCACCCTCATGACCATATCATGTGTTATTTGGGAGATCGCGATTTATTTGACGTCACACACAAACTTGAAATCAAAGAGATCAAAAATATATCCGCTTTGCGCGGTTACTTAAGAACATTAACCATGCCAAATTATCAACAACTCAAACAGAGCATGCTAAACTTAGTTGCATAATAACGATCATATTAGGTAATACGTGTGGGCTTATTCATTTTTCTTTCTATCTTTGTTTTGATTATTGTTTGGGGAATATGGGTTCGAAATAATATCGTTCGATATTTGAATGCTTCTCAGCGTGCTTGGTCAGATGTCGCAAATTTTGAACGTCAGAAAATTAAAACATTAGAGCATCTTGAGCAAAATTTATCTCAATACACTGAGTTTGAAAAATCAACATTAGAAAATATCACAGCCTTAAGGCAACAAATCCTAAATCTCAATACACAATCATCTGATATAGCTCAGCTTCAGCATATTGAAGCGCTAAGTCAATCGTTAATGAAAAGTTTAAATGTGGTTGTTGAAAATTATCCAGATCTCAAAGCTGATCAGCTTTACAACCAAATGATGCATGACATTCAAGAGCAAAATGAAAATGTCAGTGCTGCAATTTCAATATTCAATCGAAATGTCGAAGAGTTTAATAACTTGATTCAAGTTTTTCCGAATAACTTAATCAACAGTATCAGCCTCGCAAAGAAACCTATTCGCCCATTTACAGATCATCAAGCGCAACAAAATTTTGATTATCGCCCTAATTTCAAATAAGGATTCCACCTTAAAAAGTGGCAATATCTTAGAGAATCACATTGTTTATCCATTACGATTTATCATATTAGGGTTTAGGGTACAGCAAAAACTGTACATCTGAGCAAAGAATAAGCAGGTTTCTTCATTGTTTAGCAAGATCATGAATCTCTTGTAATTTTTCATAAAAAAAATCCAAGTCGTTAAGAATAATGTAATTTTTCTAGCATAAACTGCGCGAATCTAGGAAAATAGAGCGCTTTATCGCTATCAATCAGCGAACTGTTTTTTCGCCTCGATTTGGACAATTTATGAAGTTTGAAAAATTAGGTCAGTCTGGTCGCGCTCGACGCGGACGCTTAACCTTGGAACATGGTGTCGTTGAAACACCGATGTTTATGCCTGTCGGAACTTACGGTACTGTTAAAGGCATGCTCCCACGTGATATTGAAGAAATTAAATCACAGGTCATTTTAGGGAATACCTTTCATTTATATCTACGCCCTGGTCTAGATGTCATTCGTGAGCACGGTGGTCTACATGGTTTTATGAAATGGAATAAACCAATTTTGACTGACTCTGGTGGCTTCCAAGTATTTAGCTTAGGCGCAATGCGTAGTATCAAAGAAGACGGCGTAACATTCCGCTCTCCAATTGATGGCTCTAAAGTCTTCCTTTCTCCTGAAATTTCGATGGATATTCAACATACATTGAATTCAGATATCGTGATGATTTTTGATGAATGTACACCCTATCCAGCGACTCACGAAGAAGCTCAGAAATCGCTACAACTTTCATTGCGTTGGGCAAAGCGTTGTAAGACTCAACATCATGATGTGTTAAAAAACCGCAATGCCCTGTTTGGTATTATTCAAGGCGGCATGTATGAAGACCTCCGCCAAGAATCACTAAATGGATTAAAAGAAATCGGTTTTGATGGTTACGCGATTGGCGGTCTTTCTGTAGGCGAGCCAAAAGAAGAGATGATCAAAGTCCTTGATTATCTTCCAGAGCAAATGCCTGCGGATAAACCACGTTATTTAATGGGTGTAGGCAAACCAGAAGACATCGTTGAAGCTGTTCGTCGTGGTGTAGACATGTTTGACTGTGTAATGCCAACTCGTAACGCACGTAATGGACATTATTTTGTTACGGACGGTTTAGTGCGTATACGAAATGCGAAATACCGCCATGATCAAAGCCCACTTGATCCGCATTGTGATTGTTACACTTGTACCAACTTTACCCGTTCGTATCTATACCATTTAGAAAAATGTGGTGAGATGCTTGCATCAATGCTTGGCACAATCCATAACCTCCGTTATTACTTGCGTTTAGCAGAAATGATGCGTGATGCATTAGATAACGGAACATTTGATGATTTTGTTCACGATTTTTATGCACGCCGTGGGCTTGAAGTACCACCTTGTCCGCAAGATTAATACATCAGTATTTGCGCTGAGCAAAAAGACAATGTAAATTGCTGAACAAGCCGATTTTTTATCATCTTTTTTGATATTTTTAGTTTAGGAAAATGAAATGAGCGTTTTTATTTCGACTGCACACGCAGCTGGTGAAGCTGCACAACAACCAAGCTTAGTTGCTAACTTATTGATGATTGCAGTATTCATTGCAATTTTCTACTTCTTAATTTGGCGTCCTCAAGCAAAACGTGCGAAAGAACATCGCACTTTGGTTGAGAGCTTAGGCGTTGGCAGCGAAATCGTTTTTGCAGGCGGTTTAATGGGCCGTATTACTAAACTCGAAGGTGATTTCGCTGTGGTTGAATTAAACCGTGGCAACGAAGTTAAAATTCAGCGTGCAAGCGTGATTTCAGTATTACCTGAAGGCACTCTAAATAACCTTTAATTATAAAATAGTCGTGCAGCTGCACGACTTTTTTCATTTTAAGAAGAAAGCGAATGCGTTACCCAGCATGGAAATATTTACTCATTCTAGTTGTACTAGTCGTGAGTACATTATATGCCCTGCCAAGTTTGTATCCTGATGAACCAGCTGTCCAAATTTCTGGTGCAAAAGCTGGTTCTGTCATTGATGACACAGTGATTCAAAAAGCAGAGCAACTATTAAAAAGCAACAATATCCAATCCCACAATAACAGCTTTACTCAAAATGCTGCCCTTCTACGTTTAGACACTTCTGAAGCCCAATTAAAAGCAAAAGATATCCTACGTGAAGGTCTGGGTGAAAACTATGTTGTTGCATTAAACCTCGCACCAACAACACCTGAATGGTTACAGAAAATCGGTGCACGACCAATGAAACTTGGTCTTGATTTGCGCGGTGGTGTCCACTTCCTCCTTGAGGTGGATATGGACAAAGCGATTGCGCAGCGTATGGAAACATCGGCTGCTGATTTGCGACGCGAATTCCGTGAGAACAAGATCAAATTCAATAGTCTTTCACTAAATAACAATGCGATCACTGTTCAATTTGCTAACAATGAAGATCGTGCAGCAGCGATGGATCAACTTCGTCGTAACGGTAATAAATATACTCAACAAGCACTTGCAACTGAAAATGGTGCCAGTCTTCGTTTAACCTATACAGATACCACAAAGCAAGAAATTCAGTCGTATGCGTTAGATCAAAACTTAACAACACTTCGTAATCGTATTAATGAACTTGGTGTTGCAGAAGCATTGGTTCAAACCCAAGGTAGCAACCGTATTGTGGTTGAATTACCAGGTGTCCAAGACACAGCTGAAGCAAAACGTATCTTAGGTCGTACAGCAAACTTAGAATTCCGTTTGGTGTCTGATCTAAATGATCAATATATTGATCCTTATTCAGGGAAATATAATGGTCAACCCTTACCTCCAGGGACAGAAGTATTCGCCTATGAGTCTTTAGACAGTGGTCGTGAACTTTTACTTAACCGTAATCGTATTCTGACGGGTGAGCGTGTACAAAATGCTTCTTCAGGCTTTGGACAAGATAGTGGTACAGCAGAAGTTAACATTACCCTTGATAATGCAGGTGGTAAGTTAATGTCAGATGCGACTCGTAGCGCTGTTGGTAAGCGTATGGCGGTACTGTTCATTGAGAATAAACAACGTATCAGTTACGTTGAAGATCCTGAAACAGGTGCACAAACTGAAGTACGCACACCATATACTGAATCTGTCGTCATTAATGCAGCAAATATTCAAGCAGTACTGGGTTCACAGTTCCGTATTACTGGTTTAGATTCACCTCAAGAAGCAGCTGAGCTAGCTTTAATGCTTCGTGCAGGTGCGCTCGCTGCGCCAATGTACTTTGTTGAAGAGCGTGTTATCGGTCCAAGCTTAGGCCAAGAAAACATCGATAAGGGTGTACTATCCACTCAAATTGGATTCATCTTGGTCGCAATTTGGATGGTGGTATTCTTCCGTTTATTCGGTGTCATTGCGAACTTCGCTCTAGTATTCAACTTAGCAATGATCTTGACGGTTATGTCTTGGATCGGTGCTTCATTAACGCTGCCAGGTATTGCAGGTATCGTTATTACCATCGGTATGGCGGTGGATGCAAACGTTCTAATTTGCGAGCGAATACGCGAGGAAATCAAATGGGGAGCATCGCCTAAACAGGCGATTGTTGCAGGTTATGATCGAGCTTATAACACCATCTTTGACTCGAACTTAACCACATTCCTTGTTGCATTTATCCTCTTTGCCATTGGTACTGGTCCGATCAAAGGATTTGCCGTGACACTCATGATTGGTATTGTTTGCTCGATGTTTACTGCGATTACAGTAACCCGTGCAATTGTACAGATCATTTACGGTAAAAAACGTAACTTGAAAAAGTTGAGCATTTAGGAGATCTATCATGACTGAAAATACTCAACTCGAATCAAAACAATACGGCCGTCCAGACAACGAACGCGTAATTCCTTTCATGAAGATTGCAAAGCCAGCAGCTTGGCTTTCAATCATCCTGACTATTGCAAGTATCTTCTTTATCGCGACTAAAGGTCTGAATTTAGGATTAGACTTTACTGGCGGTGTTTCAGCTGAACTGAATTATGCCAATCCTGTAAAACCCTCTGAAGTGACGCAAGCATTAAGTGATGCGGGTTTTAATGATGCTGTTGTTCAAACCTTAGGTTCTGAACGAGATTTAATGGTTCGTATGCCCGTACAAGAAGATATTGAAGCGGAAGATCTAACCAAAGCAATTACCACCGCAGTTCAATTAGACAATAATACCGTGACTGTACCTAAGGTAGATGTTGTTGGTGGTCAAGTCGGAAACGAACTTTACATTAAATCAGCAGGTGCTGTGGCTTTGGCTCTGATTATCATGCTGATTTATGTGACGATTCGCTTCGAATTCAAGTTGGCAATGGGTGCAGTTCTATCGCTATTTCACGATATTATCGTGACTCTTGGTATTTTTGCATTGATGCAGTGGCCATTTGACCTAACCGTTTTAGCTGCTCTTCTAGCGATTATTGGTTTCTCATTAAACGATAATATTGTTGTCTCGGATCGTATTCGTGAGAACTTCCGTAAAATTCGTGGGGCAGAACCTCTTGAGATCATCAATATTGCATTGACTGAAACCTTACGTCGTACCATCCACACTTCGATGACGCTATTGCTTGTGGTCGTTGCTATGATGATCATGGGCGGCGATGGTTTGAAATGGTTCTCGATTGCAATGTTTGTCGGTGTTTTTGTCGGAACATATTCTTCGATTTATATCGGTACTGCATTTGCATTGTGGCGTGGTCTGAACCGCCAAGACTTTATTGTTCAAGTAAAACCTGAATTCGAAGAGGAAGAAGAAATTCCTCAATAAACCTTCAGTACAAAAAAGCCCATCAAATGATGGGCTTTTTTAATGTTGAGTGATTTGAATTTGAGGAATTGCAAAACCACGGCAAGAGTATTCACTTCGCCATGCGACTGTCAGCATACAATTCATGATTTCAAAATTCTGATACGCAAATACCCCTAAGACTGCATGCTCACAAATCCCACCCATATGTGTGATATGGGCATTGGTATTCAACTCATTTAAGCTCATGCGTATTCCCATCCCATGTGCCTTCAAAACTGCTTCCTTAATGGTCCAGACTTTAAACCAATAGCGAGAATCAAAATCCAATTCTGCCCATATCGCATATTCCTGTGGATGAAATGCATGTTTTGCTAAGGCTTCGAATCGAATTGATCGATTCAGCTCCTCAATATCCACACCCAAATCTCGAATATGATGTGATGTAACTAAAGCATAATAATGTTGACTATGACTATGGTTAAACTCAAAGTTTGAGATTTTTTTCAAAAAAGGTTTTCCATCTTTCGTTTGGTCAATATCCTCATTTTTTATTGTTCTGTTTAATTTACTTCCTAGTAAGCTGTTGCGATATTGGTAAATCATTTTTTTTCTAAGACTAATTTCTTCTGTGCGTGTGAGATTTTCAGGAACTTGAAAAAAAGAAGAAATTTTTGAAATATCAATTTGAATATGACGGGTCATAATAACGTTCTCAGTGATTCCATTTATCTTAATTTATTCGCATGATAAAAAAAGCCCAAACTTCACATTTGGGCTTTCTGGACTAAATTTACAATTGATTAACCGCGTTTGAACTTCTTCTCGGCTTTCTTAAACTTCTGTACATAACGACGTTTACGTGCCGCAGTACGCTCGTCAATTTGAGATTTACGACCTTCAAATGGGTTCTCTGAAGTTTTAAATTCAATTTTTACAGGTGTACCCTCTAGTTTATACACTTTACGGAACACGTTTTCTAAGTAACGACGATAGTCAGCTGGGGTTTTATCAACTTTATTACCGTGAATCACAATCGTAGGCGGGTTTTGACCACCGATATGCGCATAACGCATTTTAATTGCACGGCCTTGAACTTTAGGTGGATGATGCGCGTCTGTTGCATCTTTTAAGATCTCAGTGATTTTCGCTGGAGATACTTTCAAACGTGAAGATTCATATGCACGGTGGATTGAAGGATAAAGCTCACCCACACCTGTACCATGCAAAGCAGAAATTAAATGGATTTTTGCCCATGGAATAAAGTCAAAACGACGCTCAACATCCAATTTACATTGTTTGCGATCATATTCTGACATATTGTCCCATTTATTGATCGCAATCACCATCGCACGACCAGCTTCAATCGCATATCCAATCAAATGCAAGTCTTGCTCAACAATACCTTCACGCGCATCAACAACAACAACGACAACGTTGGCATCTTTCATTGCTTGTAAAGTCTTTACGATTGAGAATTTCTCAATCATTTCATCCACTTTACCTTTACGACGAACACCGGCAGTGTCAATGAGCGTATATTTTCGACCATCACGCTCAAATGGGATGTAAATTGAGTCACGTGTAGTACCAGGCTGGTCAAAAGCAACGACACGTTCTTCACCTAACAGGCGATTAACTAATGTTGACTTACCTACGTTCGGACGACCGATAATCGCTAGACGAAGCCCAGTATCTTCATCACGCTGTTCACTTAGGTCATCTTCTGGCACATCTTCAAGCACTTCTTCGAGCATTTGTTGAACACCACGCCCATGGCTTGCAGCCACTTGCATCGGTTCACCCATACCCAACTTAAAAAACTCAACCAATGCTGCCTCTGCATGAACACCATCAACTTTGTTGGCAACTAAAAATACTTTTTTACCGAGTGTACGTAACTCACGCGCAATCTGTTCATCAGATGCTAGAAGACCTGCACGCGCATCGACAACAAAGATAATCATATCTGCTTCATGAATCGCAGTTTTAGACTGCTCTGCCATGTAAGAGTCGATCCCACCTTCGTTTTCACCGATACCGCCAGTATCTACAACGATAAATGATTTATTTTGGTATACTGCATCACCATATTTACGGTCACGAGTAAGACCGGCAAAGTCTGCAACAAGCGCGTCACGACTTTTGGTAATCTGGTTAAACAGCGTTGATTTTCCGACGTTCGGACGACCAATGAGCGCAATAACGGGTTTCATAGATTAACCTTTAACAAGATCAGCCAATTCAATTGGCCTGAACATCAGAAACTGTGGAAGAAGTTAGACGAATCATCTACTTAAAAATAAAAATGTCGGGGTCTGGAAATTCAACACCCCGAACTTAAAATATGTATTCAGCGACTAGTTTACCATAAGCAGCGAAAAAATTAACGATTCTGCCAAATTGTAAGTGCGCCTGTACGTGTCACTGAGTAAAGCTGATTGTTTACTACACGTAACGAACGTACTTCACCACGCGTTTTTTCACGACCAACAAGTTGACCATTTTTAGGATCTACAAGGTGGAGTACCCCCTCATAATCACCTACCACTAAATACTGACCTAACATTACGGGGTTGCTTAATTGACGGTTAAGCAATTGATCATTAGTCCATAACGGCTGACCCGTCACCAGATCAAACGATACAATTTTACCATCTGTTTGCGTGACGAAGACTTGGCGACCTGCAACTTCAGCACGATTAATACTGCTTGCATCTTCACTCCAAATCACACGTTGCGAAACTAGATCTAGTACAGTGACTTGGCCTTGATAGCTAGTGGTAACAACCAATTGTCCTGCAACGATTGGATCTGCATCCACATCAACTAAACGCTGTATATCAGAACGACCATCGCTGACTGCCACACGTCTTTGCATACGCAAAGTTCCAGTGAGACTATCAATTGCGTACACGTATGCATTTGACGAGGCCACTAACACTGTTCGTGGGTCTAAGCGCACAGGTGAAGCTTGACCGCGTAAGCTCAATTGTTCGTTTGGCATACGATAGGTCCACACTTGTTGACCTGTTTTTTCATCCATACCAAACACCGTACCGTCATTTGCAACAACGATCACTCGACCAGTCTGAATAAGCGCCGCACTCAAAATTGCACCACTTAATTGCGCAGTCCAACGGATATCACCCGTTTTTTGATCGAGAGCAAACAGTTGACCTTTCTTGTTGCCGACGATCACTAACCCATTGGCCGCTTCAACACCTGAACTTAAACCAAGCTTGGTAACTTGTTTTTCCCAGACACGCTGCTTACCTTGATATGCAGAAACCTGTCCCTTAGGATCTAAAAAGTATAAAACACCTTGATCATTCGCCATTCTCAAACGCAATGGATCAGCAGCATCCGTCGCTGAAACATTATGTGAAAAAATAGGTGCTAAGCTCACCGATTGCTGAATTTTAGGCAACGGATTAGGTTTCACCTTTTCTTCTTTCACCGTATTGCTTGTACACGCCATTAGTGCACACGACAATGTCGCTAGAACAAAAGAAATTTTATACTTTCTATCCATTAAGACTCATCCGTTTGTATATCTAAAATTGGGCGCTCAATTTCAGGATCATCTACTAATATGCCAACACTTTCGAGTTTAATTTGTAAGATTTGGCGTTCTTGTTTAGTTGCAATTAAGTTATCCCACGCGCTCTGATAAGCTTTTTTCGCATTTTCAATATCATTCTTAGCAATATAAATATCGCCACGTGCTTCATCTACAGTTGTTTTGAAAGCGGGCAAAGTCAAACCAGACAATGTTTTTAAAGCTTCATCATATTTTTTTTGTGCCAGTTGAGCATCTGCTAAACGAAGCTTAATGATGTGTTGTAAACCTTCATCTTTGATTTGAGCATTTTCAATTTTTTTCAATTCACGTTCAGCTTTGGCATAATTCTCTTGGTCATAAGCCAATTTTGCCATTACAAATTGCGTTTGAACCGCATGAATCGAATCAGGATTTTCTTTTACAATTTTTTCAGCAGTTCCATCCAAAGCAGTCGCTACTTTAGGATCAGTTGTTGCAGCTTTCGCTTCATCAACCAAGAGCTGTACTTTAGCAGTCTGTATTTGATCTTCTGCTACGTTTTTCTTCTTCCAATATTCCCATCCGAAAAAGGCGATCAGGGCAAGAAGAATCAGCGTAATCAACGCCGATCCATATTTCTTAAAAAACGACTTTGCTGTATGCAGTTGTTCTTCGTCAGTCATTGCGCTCATATGATCGCCCTTTCCTTATGTTCTTAAATTTATTTTGAAGATAGTTTATCAATGATGAACGACACAATGTCATTGACCGCTACTTGTGTCTGCTCTGCTGTAGCCAACTCTTTGACTGAAAGTTGTTGCACCTCAGCTTCACGCTCACCAAAGATTAAGGCATAAATTGCACCAGACTGATCCGCTTTTTTCATTTGACTTTTCATCGAGCCTTGAGAGCCAACTTTCAGACGCACTGAACTACTTGCAGCTTCAAGTTGATCTCGTATTTGCTCAGCCAAAACTAAAGCTTTACCTTGCGTCCCAGGATCTGCAAGTAAAAATACTTCACAATCACGTACTGGTATATTGTCTTCTACTTGTTCTAAAAGAAGCAATAAACGCTCAATACCCATTGCAAAACCAACCGCAGGAACCGATTGATCTGGTTTACCTTTTAACTGACCCACTAAACCATCATAACGACCACCAGCACAAACCGTACCCTGTGAACCGAGATGTGTCGTCGTCCATTCAAATACAGTTTTATTATAGTAATCCAAGCCACGAACCAACTTTTGGTTAATGACAAATGAAATACCTGCATCGGTTAGATATTGCTGTAATTGTTGGAAATGTGCCAGCGTCTCTTCACCCATAAAGTCATGAAGTTTAGGCGCATTTTCTAAAATGCTTTGAGTTTTTGCATCTTTAGAGTCCAAAATACGCAGTGGATTCGTCGTTAAACGACGCTGCGAATCTTCATCTAAATCTGACTTATGTGATTCTAAAAACTCAACCAAGGCTGCGCGATAAGCTGCACGCTCATCTGACTCACCTAAAGTATTGAGCTCTAATTGAACTTTGTCCGCAACACCCATCCGTTTCCACAGACGCGCAGTCATCAAAATCAGTTCAGCATCTTGATCAGGAGTTGCAACACCAAACGTTTCCACACCAAATTGATGGAATTGACGGTAACGACCTTTTTGCGGTTTTTCATAACGGAACATCGGTCCAATATACCAAACACGCGGTGTCGCACCACGAAGCAAATTATGTTCGAGCATAGCACGTACACAACCCGCAGTACCTTCAGGACGTAAAGTCAAAGACTCAGGAGGATTACCTTTATCTAAAAACGTATACATCTCTTTTTCAACGATATCCGTTGCATCACCAATAGAACGCTTGAACAAGTTTGTCTGTTCAACCATCGGCAAACGAATTTGTTGATAGCCATAGGCATCCATCAAACCAGACAGATGCTGTTCAAGACGTCTCCAAGCTGGGGTTTGCGTTGGGAGAATGTCATTAAAACCTTTGATTGCGACGATTGAACTCATGATCTACTCAGAAAAACCTGTGCGAATAATCTCTTTTGATTTAGCTTTTTCAAGCTCGTTAACACGTTGACGAACCATATTTTCGATTTCGTCAACCAATTGATTTGTGTCAATTAAATGACTCTTTTCACCATTACGATACACCAGTGAACGTGGACTTGCGCCCACTACACCAATATCAGCTTCTTTAGCTTCACCAGGACCGTTGACTTTACACCCGATGACAGAAACATCCATTGGAGTACGTACATCTTCCAAACGCTCTTCAAGCATTTGCATCACTTTGATGACATTAAATTCTTGACGTGAACAACTTGGGCAAGCAATAAAGTTAATACCATTTGAACGTAAGCCCAAAGATTTAAGAATATCAAAACCAATTTTGATTTCTTCCTCAGGTTCCGCTGCTAATGAAATTCGCATGGTGTCGCCAATGCCTTCCATTAACAATCCGCCCAGTGCAATTGCCGACTTCACCGAACCAGTACGGTAAATTCCAGCTTCAGTCACCCCTAAATGTAAAGGATTGTCAATTTGTTGTGACAACAAACGATAAGCATCCATCGTCAAAAAGACATTCGATGCTTTCACTGACACTTTAAACTCTTGGAAATCCAAACGATCTAAAATATCAATATGACGCATTGCTGACTCAAGCAAAGCTTGACCTGTTGGCTCACCATATTTCTTTTGAATATCTTTTTCGAGAGAGCCTGCATTGACTCCAATTCGCATTGAAATATCGTTGTGACGAGCCGCAGCAACCACTTCACGAATCTTTGCTTCTGAACCGATATTCCCTGGGTTAATACGCAGACAATCTGCACCCAAATCTGCAACAGCTAAAGCAATTTTATAGTCAAAATGGATATCGGCAACGAGTGGAACTTGCACTTGTTTACGGATTTCTCCAAAAGCAGTAGCGGCTTCCATACTCGGTACAGACACACGCATAATATCCGCACCAGCATCCACACAACGTTGAATTTGTGCAACTGTTGCAGCTACATCACAAGTTTCAGTATTGGTCATGCTTTGAATACTGATTGGCGCATCGCCACCCACATACACAGAACCTACGCGAATTTTACGCGTTGGTTTGCGTCGAATCGGATTCTCGATCATCGTTTTACCTTTAATCCATTAACGTGATAAACGGAATTCAGCTTTTCCGTTTACGGTATATGGTGACAATGAAATATTTTCATTATTTAAACTCAATGAAACGGCTTGAGCATCATCTAATCGAATTTGGAATGGAGACTGTCCATTCAAACTAATCGCAGTTGATTGGCGTCCAGTTGCTAAAACTTTACCCGTACTGTCCACAATGTGTACTGATGTAGGGCGGCTAAAACTGAGATTCATCGTATCGCCTGATACTGCTTCAGTCGTGCCTGTACCATTGTTTAAGGTCAGAATTTGGACATTGTTGGATTGATTCGTATCAGAGTTTGACGAATCGCCTTTAGCAGCCCATTTTTGGATTGCGGAGATTAATAGCCAAGCCACGCCCAAAATAATTAACGCAATCACGATGCGTTTAATCCACTTGCGATTACGTACGCTTTTCGAGCCAGGAAGTTTCCCCATAATTTTAATTGGAGAATTGTTCAAAGCATGATTTGGCAGTAAACCTGTATCATTTTGATAGATTTCATCAAAACGTTGAATCAAAGCAGAGGCATCAACTTTGAGATACTTCGCATACGAACGATAATATCCCTTAATGAAAGTCGCTTCTGGCAACGATTTGTATTCGTCTTGCTCTAACGCTTCAAGCGTTTTTACTGGCATTTTCAAATCACCAGCAACTTTGACCAGATCACGTTGTTGAGAAATACGGATTTGACGCAAATACTCGCCAGGGCGTTGAATATTTCCTAAAGCATTAGGTGCTACGTTTGAACCAGTAGGTTGCTGTGAATTAGGATTTACTTCCATACGGCCTCAGTATTGAACTGTAATTGCAAATAACGTTGAAATTCTTGACTATTTGGAAATAAAGTACGCAACTGATTCACCAGCACATACATTCCCGTTCTATCACCATTGGCACGTGCGATACGTAAACCAATCCAGAGTGCTCGCGCACCTTGATTTTGCTGGCCAACTTTGAGTACAAATTGCTCATATAGCTGACGCGCGGCAATATTATTCTTTTGCAGATAAAATATCTCTGCTAACTCTATCATTGAAACAGTCGAGTCACGATTGACTTGCAGTGCTTGTTTGAACGTTTTTTCAGCATTCGGTATATCCCCTAGAATGAGATAAATCCGCCCAAGGTTTTCTAATGCACGATGACGTTGGTCATATCCAAGCGTTGCGCCTGCAATTGAAAGCTGTTTAACAGCATCATTATATCGCTTCACTTGATACAAATACGTACCATAGTTGTTACGTGCTTGCGCATTTTTAGGATCAATTGAAATAGCACGAGAAAAATAATGATCTGCACGTTGCATGTTGATGTCACTTCCTTCTTGCTGAAGCAACACCCCCATCATCATATTTGCAGTTGAATCGCGCGAATTAACCTCTAATGCCTGATCAAGCACACGTTTGGCAGCATCTAAATTCCCATTCCGAATATATTCAGCCGCCATTTGGGTACGAACTTTCACTGATTTCTCAGGATCCTTTTTGCTCGTATCGCCACTGGTAGTTTGGCATCCAAAGAAAAGCAATCCAGATAAAGCGACTGTCATCGTCATGACTATTTTTTTATACATCGGCTTGCTCAAATGATGCCTCCCTCTTTTTAATCATTCACATCTAAATGATACAACTAGCCTTGTGAACGCATAATTTCATTACGTTCTAGCACTTTTTTCTTCCATTGTTCTGCACGACGAGTACGGTCAGCCACTTGACCAACCAATTGACCACAAGCTGCGTCAATATCATCCCCACGTGTCTGACGAATCGTACACACAAAACCAGCATCAGACAAAGTTTTTTGGAAAGAAATGATGCGATTTCGGCTCGAACGCCCGTATGGTGCATGTGGGAATGGATTAAATGGAATCAAGTTAATTTTACTTGGTAAATTTTTTAACAACTTAATCATCTGCTGTGCATGTTCAGGATGATCGTTGACCCCGTCTAACATGACATATTCAATTGTGACATGCTTACGTGCACTTTCATTACCATCTTTAGTGATGTAACGCTGACACGCTGCAATGAGTTGCTCTAAGGGATATTTTTTATTAATTGGTACTAATTCGTTACGTAACTCATCATTGGTTGCATGCAATGAAATTGCAAGCGCAACATCGATGTCTTGAGCCAATTGATCTATCTTCGGCACAACCCCTGACGTTGACAATGTGACACGGCGTTTAGACATTCCATAGGCGAAATCATCAAGCATGATACGCATTGAATTAAGCACAGCGTCATAGTTCAATAATGGTTCGCCCATACCCATCATTACCACGTTGGTCACAGAGCGCTCACGCTCAGCAACTGGCACATCTTCCATATAGGAATAGTTCGCCATCCACAACTGACCAATAATTTCAGCCTGTGTTAAATCGCGTTGGAAACCTTGTTTTCCTGTTGAACAGAACGAACAGTCCAAAGCACAACCGACTTGTGATGAAATACATAACGTTTTACGCGAACCCGTTTTATCCTCAGCAGGAATCAGTACTGTTTCAACCAAAGAACCCGCACCATCACCTACACGGAATACCCACTTACGTGTTCCATCTTTAGAATAGTTTTTATGCACGACTTCTGGTGCTTTGATTTCACAAATCTTTTCAAGTTTTTCACGTAATTTCCCTGAAATATTAGTCATTTCAGCAAAATCAGTAACGAAGAACTGATGAATCCATTTCATCACCTGACCCGCACGGAACTTTTTCTCCCCCATATCCTCAAAGAATTTTTCCATTTGCGGACGTGACAGGCCAAGTAAATTCACTTTCTGTACAGTATCAGCCTGCTGTACTTGAACAGTAGTGGGCTGTTGTTCATCTAAATTGACGGATGAAGCGACAACTTCAGAATTCATGAGTATTACCTAAACCATAATGTGGGATAAAAGAACATGCTCAATTTTCAAGCAATAAAATCTTTCAGAAATAAAAAAACCAGATAAGCAGTATAGCACTTATCTGGTTTGAATACTGCGAATTAACGAGTACGTGGAGCGATCTCAGTTTGAGCGAAGAAGTAGTTAACTTCACGATCAGCAGATGCTACAGAGTCAGAACCGTGAGCAGCATTTTCGTCGATGCTTACAGCGAAGTCAGCGCGGATTGTACCTGGAGCAGCTTCTTTAGGGTTAGTAGCGCCAAGGATGTCACGGTGAGCAAGAACTGCGTTTTCACCTTCAAGAACTGATACAACAACTGGACCAGAAGTCATGAACGCAACGAGGTCAGCAAAGAAACCACGTTCTTTGTGCTCAGCATAGAAGCCTTCAGCTTCAGCTTGAGTTAAATGTTTCATTTTAGTCGCAACGATTTTAAGACCAGCTTTTTCGAAACGAGCAAAAATGTCACCGATGTGGTTTTTAGCAACTGCATCTGGTTTAACGATAGATAAAGTACGTTCAATAGCCATGATTGGCTCCTTTAGTCAAATTGACATGAAAATTTTGGCGCATTATACCGAATAATGCGCGATTATCTGCTTTTCGCGTGTAAAAAAATGGTTTTTTTCGATCGATGAATTATCGAGCTTCGTCAATCCAAGCCATTTGAATTGCTTCTAACAATCCTTCTGTTGATTTGTTTGGATCATCTTCGAACTCTGGAAGCGCACAAACCCATGCATGAAGATCAGTAAAACGGATCCATTGTGGATCTACATCTGGATGGGCTTCATACAGTTCAATTGCGATATCAAGGGTGTCTGTCCAACGTAAACCCATACTTATTCCTAAATCATCTTTGGTGAATTCATGGCTTAATTTTAGCAAAAAGCAAATCAAGACGTACAATTATATTGCTTTTGTACGCCTTATCATGCAATCAACTTACCCTCACAATATGATATTCAATGCTGGAGCAGCTAAGATAATACCACTCGCAACCGTCGCCCCAATTAAGGCTCCAACTAAAACATCAGTTGGGTAATGCAATCCCAATACCATGCGCGACAACGCAACCAAAATGGTAAATGGCATCATCATCACCAGCAAGACAGGCTCTACATAACCCAATACGATTGTTGCCATTACTGCATGCAATGTATGACCAGAAGGAAAACTAAAATGATCTAGTGGTCTTTCGCCAATATGAATAACTTGGTGAACTTGGTATGGTCGTGGACGTACTGTTTTTGTTTTTAAAATTTTATAAATCAGCGTACCTAACGAAGCAGCAACAACAATATATAAAATTTGAATAGTGTATTGCGGTCCTTGCAGTAGCCACACCAACGCCACCATCATGTACCAAAAAACTCCATCTCCGAGCCGACTAATAATTTTAAATATGAGTGCAATACTTTGTGTATGCGATAGATTATTGAAATAGAGACATCCTCTTAGATCAAGATCGAGTATTTTTATTTTGGTATTTTTAAAATTCATTTCACTCTACTCCTATCGTTCAAGCCATGAGCGTTTTCTGCTGCACGACACGATAAAATGCATGTTCGAGTTGTTGAACTGGATGTTGCCATCCGACTTGTTGTACTTTTTTCATTGCTTGCATCCCCATTGCATGCAAGCGTTTGTTCTGGGGCAGATTAATAATATATTGAACCAAGGTTGCAGGCTCACCCAAAGGTGCTAACCATGCTGTTTCCGCATCTAAATACTGCTTAGCACAAGCATAATCATAAGCAACGACAGGCAATGCACTCGCCATCGCTTCAAGCACGACATTGCCAAAAGTCTCTACTTGACTGGCAAAAACAAATACATCTGCGCTTGCAAATGATTCAGCAAGATTTGTACCACTTAAGCTTCCAGTAAAGATGATATCGGTATGTTTGCTTTGACGAACCAAACGCGAATAATCGGGCCCATCCCCCACGATGACCAACTTAAATCTGCGCGTTGTTTGTGTTTTAAGTTTTAAATAGGCATCAATTAACACCTGAATTTCTTTTTCAGGTGAAACACGACCAACATAAAGCAGGACAGTTGTATTCTCACAAGCATCCCATTGTCGTCTGAGTTGCACACTTCGAAAAGTAGGTGAAAACTTTTCAACATCCACCCCAGTCTTAATCACTTCAACTTGACATGTAACACCAAAGTTACGTATCGCATCAGCCGAGTCCTGACTTGGTACACAGGTCAATTGCGTATTGTTATGAAACCATTTGAGATAGTGCTGAATCGGCTTGACCATAAATGCAAGATCATAAAAACGACTAAAGTCATGAAAAGCAGAATGAAAACCACTACTCACAGGAATCTTTTTGTTTTTTGAGAGCTGAAGTACCGCTAAACCTAATGGTCCTTCCGTCACGATATGCACCAAATCTGGTTGAAATTCATCAAAAGCTTTAGCCACTTTGCCATACTGTGGCCAGCCAAATTGCATATGGGCATACTTCGGAATGGTTTGACCATTCACCAAACACTCACGATTCGGTGAAAATTCCGAACATATTTGTTTTTGTGAAGGTCGTACCAATAGAATTTTGTGACCAAGTTTCTGTAGACCTTTGCAAATCTGTAGTAAAGACAATGAAACACCATTCAGTTCTGGCGGCCATGTCTCCGTAACGACAGCTATTTTTAATCTAGATCGCCCCAATTGCTCAAGCACCGATACATCACGATCGGAGTTTTGATTTTTAAATTTTAGCCTCTGGTGATCATATTGCGTTGTCGATCTAGGCAATACAGTGTCCATGATTCCCATCATCACACCTCTTTTGTATTTTTTTCATACTTTTACTTTAGAGATGGATCATTTCATTATGATGATGATTTCATTAAATACTTGTCATAATTAGAATAGATGACTGATTCACCGACCACCCTCAAACACGCGACAAGAATCTACAAATTCAAGATAACTTAGTGAAATAAAGTACGATGCACAGCAAAAAATAACGCTTGCTCAAAATCAATAACAGGTTTCAACCATCCTGTTGCAGCAACTGCAAGATGCGCTTTCTCACCCATTATTTTTAAATCGGGTTGATTCAATGTTGCTGTCATTGCTCGTTCGAACATATCTAGATCACCGAGAGGGATCAGCCATCCCGTTTCATTGTGCACAACATGCAGTTTGGCACATGCATAATCATAAGCCACCACAGGCAAGCCACTTGCCAATGCTTCAAGCGCGACATTTCCAAAGGTTTCAACTTGACTTGTAAAGATAAACACATCTGCACTGGCATATGCACATGCCAAATCATCACCAGTCAAACTTCCCATAAAAATAATATCGGGATGATGACCCGCAAGAGCTGCAAGCCTTACTCGATCTGGCCCATCTCCGACAATGATCAATTTAGTATGATGCTCAACCCCACCTTGCATTTTCAAAAAAGTCCGAATAATCAGGTCTACTTCCTTTTCAGGTGACAACCGACCAACAGAAATCAGTACTCGTGTATGCTCATTTGCGTCCCATTGATCTCTGAGCAACTCCGATCTTTTATTCGGATTAAACAATTGGGTATCAACACCTCTCCCCACCATCCTTAACTCACCGCTTACTCCCATTTGTTTTAAAGCATGCTGTGTATCTAAACTTGGCACACAAGTCACGTCTGTCTTATTGTGAAACCATGTTAAATACTTTGAGATAGGTTTAACGAGAAAAGGAAACTCAAAGTATCGACTAAACTCTTGAAAAGCAGAGTGAAAACCACTTGAAACAGGAATATTCTGAGATTTAGCTACCATTAGACTCGCAAATCCCAATGGTCCCTCTGTCACAATATGCACAACATCTGGCTGAAATACCTCAACCGCTTTTGAGATTTTAGAAAACTGTGGCCAACCGAATTGTAAGGTGGGATATTTCGGAATCGCCTGAGCATGCACCCAACACTCTGCATCAGGTTTAAACCGTTTACATTTCACTTTGGGTTGGGGACGAATCAACAAAATTTGATGACCTCGCTTCTGCAAACCCAGACATAAATTCATCAGTGAGTTTGCAACACCATTAATCTCTGGTGACCATGTCTCTGTCACAATGGCAATTTTTAATTGAGGATGTCGTTTAGGCTGATCAGCATCAGGAAGAAGAATAAAATCCTCAAATGACGTATTTTTTTTAATGTCCAATAATTCAAATAATTTTTTTTGTTGTGTTGCTTGTAAATTTAGGAGTGCCATCATCACACCTTTTATTAATGTTATCCCTAAAATTTAAAAGAACATAATGTCAATATGATGATGGTTTCATGACAGCCTTGTCATAAGGCTCATTCATATTTTCACATTTTTAAGGCTCTTGCTCTTGAACACGATCTACATCACTGCCTAGCTCATTCTCTTGCTCTTGACCAGAGTTAACTGGTGGTTCGTCAATCCGTTTTTCCAAGTTTTCTCCTTGAAGTGCTACAGAGGATTCTGATGATGTCCGATCTTCTAATTGTTTAGTTTCTTGTTCAGCATTAACTGCAACTGGTTTCAAACTGCCTTCAACAATTGTATAAACCTGTCCATTAGAAAAATCGATGTGCTGTTTATCACCATGTAACAGTGAAAATCCAACGATTTGCTCGTACTGCTCTGCACGTTTAAATTTTTGTTGAACAGAATTATAAATCCAGTAAATAAAACGACGATCTTGAAGCGTTTTATCCTCTGACAGATCAGAGAGCACTACATCATAGTAACCATCAAAATTCATATCCATATAACCAATACTATTGGGAAACGCTTGAAAGCCTTGAAGTATTTGCAAGCTTTTTTGATTGGCTTTATCAAACACCTCGATACGTGTCATTAGTCGTTTGAAAGGATGGTTAACTTTAGATATGCCATAGAAATTAAAACTCACATCAGGCGTACTTTTTACTTTAAAAGCAGGCTCGAATTTCTTTGTTCGAATCACACCCACATGATTGACCAAAGTAGATTTAAATACATTCGTTTTATAGTTAAGCTGTCCTTTCAAGTCTTGAATTGCATTTGAATCATCACTCAGTTGTTCTGCTTTAAAAAACTTGATCGCCTTTTTGCTCCCCTTTAAATTGGATAGTGACGTTGTCTTTGAGGGAAGTAAGCGTTGCATTTGGATGAAGCACATCCATCTAAAGACTCAAAAAATATTCGTTATCTGTTGACCTTAATAATCGCTGCATTGATATGCGAACATTATCTAAGACAAGCTCAGCATCACTATTTGGCGTTTTTTGCTCAATATCAGTTGTTTGTTGCGCCCATCCACAGATTGGCAAGATCGCCAATAAGTAACATACAAACGTTAATTTCATTCCCAACCTCAATCCTTGAGTTATTAAGTGTTCTTGTTAAATACTGATTATTCTGTTTAGCTAAGCCTCTGTCGACTGCAACTTAATCTACCTGTCATTGAGTTACTTTTTAATGACTATTTTTATCATGCCTGTCGTCTTTTTTTTCAATGCATTACGAAAAGGCAAGTCTCAGAATTCAAAGTTTCTAGAATTGTGGTAACCTATTATCAATAATCCAAGGTATGAACGAGTACAAAACACTGTTTTTTTTACGAAGTGCAAGGAAGCAGTGCCATACTTTGAATAAAATACAAGAAATGAAAAACACTACCTTACCTTGAGGCACACAATTTTAATTAATAATCTGATCCATTTTTTAAGACAAAAAAAGCCCACTCATTTTGAGTGGGCTTTCGCATTCAAATCAGATGATTCGAGAACTTAGTTCTTTTCTTTATCAACGATTTTGTTTGCTTGAATCCAAGGCATCATCGCACGCAATTTAGCACCAGTGACTTCGATACCGTGAGCAGCATTTTGACGACGACGAGCAGTCATAGATGGGTAGTTTAACGCACCTTCTTGGATGAACATCTTCGCATATTCACCAGATTGAATACGTTTAAGCGCATTGCGCATCGCTTCACGAGACTGTTCGTTGATTACTTCAACACCAGTAACGTATTCACCGTACTCAGCATTGTTAGATACAGAGTAGTTCATGTCCGCGATACCGCCTTCGAACATTAAGTCAACGATCAATTTAAGTTCGTGTAGACATTCGAAGTAAGCCATTTCTGGTGCGTAACCCGCTTCAACAAGAGTTTCGAAGCCCATTTTAACCAATTCAACAGCACCACCACAAAGAACTGCTTGCTCACCGAAAAGGTCAGTTTCAGTTTCTTCACGGAATGAAGTTTCGATAATACCTGTACGACCGCCACCAACACCTGAAGCGTAAGAAAGCGCAAGATTACGTGCATTACCAGAAGCATCTTGGTGAATCGCGATAAGATCAGGAACACCTGAACCACGTTGATATTCAGAACGTACAGTGTGACCAGGTGCTTTTGGAGCAACCATGATTACGTCTAAGTCAGCACGTGGAACAACTTGGTTATAAAGAACAGAGAAACCATGAGCAAATGCAAGAGTAGCACCTTGCTTGATGTTTGGCTCAATTACATCACGGTAAAGTTGAGCTTGGAATTCATCTGGAGTCAAGATCATTACTACGTCAGCTTGAGCTACAGCAGCAGGAACTTCAGCAACTTTAAGACCAGAATTTTCAGCTTTTTTCCAAGAAGCAGAACCAGCACGTAAACCAACAGTTACGTCAACGCCAGAATCTTTAAGGTTAAGCGCGTGAGCGTGACCTTGTGAACCGTAACCAATGATTGCTACTTTCTTAGATTGGATGATAGATAAGTCGCAGTCTTTATCATAAAAAATTTGCATTGCTGTCTCCGCTAAAATGCTTTGGCTTCCGTTTGATTAGCGAATGTTAATGTGGTTCGCCAACCCCCTCCTCTCGGAGGAGGGAAGAATTTGTTAATAAAAAATTAGATTGTTAAAACTTTTTCGCCACGTGCGATACCAGACACACCTGAACGTACAACTTCAAGAATGGTATTCTCTGCCAAAGCATCAATAAAACCATCAATTTTCTCAGTTGTACCCGCGATTTGAATCGTGTAAGTCGTTGGTGTTACATCCACGATTTGTCCGCGGAAGATATCTGCTGTGCGTTTAATTTCAGCACGCGCAGAACCCAAAGCTTTTACTTTGATTAACATCAATTCACGTTCAATGTGTGAACCTTCAGAAAGGTCAACCACTTTAACCACTTCAACAAGTTTGTTGAGTTGTTTTGTGATTTGCTCAATCTTGTGATCATCACCATAAGTCGTCAATGTCAAACGAGACATTGTTGGGTCTTCTGTTGGCGCAACGTTCAAAGTTTCAATGTTATAACCACGTTGTGAGAACAAACCCACTAAACGTGAAAGCGCGCCAGATTCGTTCTCAATGAGAACAGAGATGATATGTCTCATGCTGTGCGCTCCCCTTTAGATAACCACATATCTGTCATAGATTGACCCGCGATTAACATCGGATAAACATGCTCAGTACGGTCAACCATCACGTTGATGAATACACATTTATCATTAATCGCCATTGCTTCTGCAAGCTTCGATTCAAGCTCATCCGCATGATCAATTTGAATACCTACATGTCCGTAAGCTTCCATCAACTTCGCAAAGTCAGGCAATGACTCAACATATGAACTTGAGTGACGACCTTCATAATTCATATCTTGCCATTGCTTCACCATACCTAAAGCACGGTTGTTTAAGCACAAGATTTTAACATTTAGGCCATATTGCTTACATGTTGAGAGCTCTTGGATACACATCTGAATGGATGCTTCACCTGTAATACAAACAACTTGTTGGTCAGGGAATGCAAGCTTAGCCGCCATCGCATATGGAAGACCAACACCCATCGTGCCTAAGCCACCTGAGTTAATCCATTGACGTGGACGTGTGTATTTGTAATACAACGCACCAAACATCTGATGTTGACCAACGTCAGAAGTGATGATTGCTTGGCTGTTCGTTACTTTATCTAAAGCTTGAACAACTTGTTGAGGTTTCATCGTACCGTCAGTTGGTTTTTCATATTTCAAACCATGAACCTGACGCCACTCATTGATTTGTTTCCACCAATCCGCAATAGCTTCAGGGTTCGGCTTAGAAATATTCAGCTGTTTTAATTGCGCTAACATTTCTTGAAGAACTGGCTCTACCGCACCCACGATTGGGATATGCGCCATGATTGTTTTTGAAATCGTAGCAGGATCGATATCAATGTGAATCACTTTCGCATTTGGACAGAATTTTGCAGGATTATTGGTTACACGGTCATCGAAACGTGCACCAACACATAGAATCACATCAGCGTGACCCATGGTCATGTTCGCTTCATATGTCCCATGCATACCCAACATACCAATAAATTGAGGATCATTACCAGGGAATGCACCTAGCCCCATCAATGTATTGGTTACTGGATAACCCAATAGATGTGCTAATTCAGTCAATAAATGTGATGCATTGCCTTGAACAACACCACCGCCCGTATAAATAATAGGACGTTTAGCATTGATCAATTCATCAATAGCTTTGCGGATCTGACCAGTATGACCACGATGTGGCGGCTGGTAAGAGCGCATTTTTACTTTTTCAGGGTATTCGTATGCAAATTTTTCAGCAGGGTTTGTTGCATCTTTTGGAATATCAACAACCACAGGACCTGGACGACCTGATGACGCGATATAGAAAGCTTTTTTAATAACCGCTGGAATTTCACTCGCATGACGCACTTGGAAACTGTGTTTCACGATTGGACGAGAAATACCAACCATATCCGTTTCTTGGAATGCATCTTCACCAATCAAATGGCTTGCAACCTGACCAGACAAAATCACCATTGGGATTGAGTCCATGTAAGCTGTCGCAATTGGTGTCACAGTATTAGTCGCACCTGGACCCGAAGTCACCAGTACAACACCTGTCTTACCTGTTACGCGCGAGTATGCATCTGCCATATGACCAGCAGCTTGCTCATGACGCACGAGGTAATGATTAATTTTGTCTTGTTTGAATAGCGCGTCGTAAATGTGTAAAACTGCGCCGCCTGGATATCCAAAAACATGTTCAACGCCTTCGTCCGCCAATGCGCGAACAAGCATTTCACCACCAGATAAAAGTTCCAACGTATTCACCCTAATCTTATTTCCACGACGGTTATGGGAGACATAAGTCGTGTTTCATTCATTCGTTTGTATGCACTGTTATAGCACACATATTTCATCGTTTTTGCTGCAATAATAAAATTTTTCGATCACAACCGTTTGAGTTGCGACTGCATATTCAACATGTTGGGATAAACATATTTCTGCTATTTCATTGTCTCGGCTTAGAGACAACGTTATTGCAAGCCATGATATTTATTCGAAGGGTGATCGAACAAAACATATAAAACTAGAGCAGCATTTTTAGTTTTTTCACGACCAAAGTCAAGGTTTGCCGAAACCTTTTTATTGTTTATTTACCAACCGATTATTTTTCAAACGATAACTTTTGGTTGGATGATTTATAAAAAAAAATTCAAACACTTATTTTTAATATTTATATAAAACAATTTATACGCAAAATGATTTTTTTGATTAAAATAAAACCAATTAATCTTCATCAGTATCCAGCAAAATGCTGCGATATAAACGTGTAAAAGAACTCACTCCCCTCATATTTCTTTATAGGTGAAGTCATGAATTCACTAGCATCATCTTTAAAACTTTCTTGTTTAGCATCAACGGTTGTTTTCGTTTCTATTTATTCATCTATGGTGCAGGCAAAAGAATATTACAAATGGGTCGATCAAAATGGTTCAACCCACTACACCACTACCCCGCCACCAAAATCAGCAAAAAAGAAAGGTAAAGTTGAAACATATGGTTGGAAAGCACCAACAACCTCAGTCAATTCCAATACAAACCCGAGCGAAGCTCCTCAAACCTCACAGACTCAAACGATACCAACGCAACAGCACACAAACGGTGCTTCAAATACTGAGTCACAAAACACAAATGCTGCTCCATTAAGCGAAACTCAAGTTTCAAATGAGTGAAATTGTCTTTTTGATCTTAATTTAAGTTTTGCATCCATTTTCAGTCTGTAAAATTCACTTTTAGGTGCGTTTTGCGCTATGCTGTGCGCTAAATTTTTTAACCGTTCTCTTGTATTACGTATATGACTACTCACATTGACTCTGAATACCAAGCCAGTGCGATTGAGCCCCAAGTTCAACAGGACTGGGAATCTCGCAAAGCCTTTAAAGTTGCCGACACTGTAGAAGGTCCACGTCGATATATCCTCTCGATGTTCCCTTACCCAAGTGGCAAACTGCATATGGGTCATGTACGTAACTACACGATTGGTGATGTGATCAGCCGCTTCCACCGTTTAAAAGGTGAAACTGTATTACAACCTATGGGTTGGGATGCGTTTGGTTTACCTGCTGAAAATGCTGCGATTGCACACCAAGTTGCACCTGCAAAATGGACCTTTGAAAATATCGATTACATGCGTAATCAGCTTAAAAAATTAGGTCTTGCGGTTGATTGGGATCGTGAATTTGCAACGTGTACACCAGAATATTATCGCTGGGAACAATGGTTATTCGTTCAGCTTTATAAAAAAGGCTTAATCTACCGTAAGCTTTCAACGGTAAATTGGGACCCTGTAGACCAAACTGTACTTGCAAATGAACAAGTAGAAAATGGTCGTGGTTGGCGTTCAGGTGCCTTGGTTGAAAAACGTGATATTCCAATGTACTACTTCCGCATCACTGACTATGCGCAAGAATTACTTGACGATTTAGACACACTCAAAGACGGTTGGCCACAACAAGTCCTTACGATGCAACGTAACTGGATTGGTCGCTCACAGGGTATGGAAATTACCTTCCCTTCAGCAAATCCTGAAATTTATGCAGATGGCTTAACAGTCTTTACCACGCGTGCCGATACCTTAATGGGCGTGACGTATGTTGCTGTTGCAGCAGAACACCCTATGGCGCTTAAAGCTGCTGAAACTAACCCTGAATTGGCTGCATTTATTGAAGAATGCCGTATGGGTTCTGTGGCAGAAGCAGATCTTGCCACTGCTGAGAAGAAAGGCATGGCGACAGGTCTTTCTGTGAAGCACCCTGTCACAGGTGAAGAAGTTCCTGTTTGGATCGCAAACTATGTATTGATGTCTTACGGTTCAGGTGCGGTGATGGCGGTGCCTTCACACGATGAACGTGACTTCGAGTTTGCCAACAAATACGGCTTAACCATTAAGCAAGTGATTGATGCTAAAGGTGCTGATGATGCAGACTTTGATGCAACTCAGTGGCAAGAATGGTACGGCTCAAAAGAAGGTAAATTGGTCAATTCAGGCGAATTTGACGGTTTAGACTTCCAAGGTGCATTTGATGCATTCTTGGCAAAACTTGAACCTCAAGGTCTTGCGAATGTAAAAGTTCAATTCCGTTTACGTGACTGGGGTGTTTCTCGTCAGCGTTATTGGGGTTGTCCTATTCCAATGATTAACTGTCCAACCTGTGGTCAAGTGCCAGTACCTGAAGACCAACTTCCTGTTGTACTTCCAACTGACGTTGTACCAGATGGTTCAGGTAACCCTCTCAACAAGATGCCTGAGTTCTATGAAACGAAATGTCCAAGCTGTAACGGCGATGCACGTCGTGAAACAGATACACTTGATACATTTGTAGAATCATCCTGGTACTATGCTCGTTACGCATCGCCTGACTTTACTGGTGGTATGGTTAAACCTGAAGCGGGACAAACTTGGCTTCCTGTAAACCAATACATCGGTGGTGTTGAACACGCGATTCTGCATTTGTTATATGCACGTTTCTTCCACAAATTGATGCGTGATGAAGGTGTAGTACAAGGTAACGAACCATTCACCAACTTGTTAACGCAAGGTATGGTACTTGCTGATACCTATTACCGCGAATCTGAATCAGGTAAAAAAACGTGGTTCAACCCTGCTGACATCGAACTTGAGCGTGATGAAAAAGGTCGTATCACATCTGCAAAATACAAAGGTGATGGTCAAGACGTTATCGTTGGCGGTCAAGAAAAAATGTCGAAATCGAAAAATAACGGTATCGACCCACAATCTATTATTGACCAATACGGTGCAGATACAGCACGTGTGTTTATGATGTTTGCTGCTCCACCAGATCAATCTTTAGAATGGTCTGATGCAGGTGTTGAAGGTGCAAACCGCTTCTTAAAACGTGTATGGCGTTTGGCTGCTGGTTTCCTTGAACAAGGTAACAATGCATCAAATATCGACAAAGCAAATCTTTCAACTGCTGCACAAGATTTACGTCGTAAAACACATGAAACAATCCAAAAAGTGGGTGATGACATCGAACGTCGTCACGCATTTAACACTGCAATTGCAGCCATGATGGAACTTCTAAATGCGAACAATAAGTTTGAAGCAAAAGATGATAACGATGTTGCTGTTGCACGTGAATCTATTACAACGCTTTTAACTTTACTTGCTCCATTTGCACCGCATTTAAGTGAAACGTTATTGGCGCAGTTTGGTATCGAGTTAAATGCAACATTATTCCCTCAAGTGGATGAATCTGCATTAACACGTAATACACAAACCATTGTGGTTCAAGTGAACGGTAAGCTTCGTGGCAAACTTGAAGTGTCTGTAGATGCATCAAAAGATGACATTCTGGCGCAAGCAAAAGCATTGCCTGAAGTACAACAATTCTTAACAGGTCCAACCAAGAAAGAAATCGTTGTTCCGAATAAATTAGTGAATTTGGTGGTTTAAGAACCTTAAAGCCTCCCTGAGTAAGATATAAAGCACTGCTTTAGATCAAAGCGCAAGAAAGGGAGCTTTGGAGGGATTTAATTTCCATTGCGAAGCATTGCTTCTCACCTCTTTTAAAAAGAGGGGAATATAAGGATTTCACAATTCCCAAACAAAGCCCGTTGCCAGTCAACGGGCTTTGCACATACAATCAGAATATTCAAAATTTATCCTGAGTCTCAGGAAATACACAGAGGATCTACAATGCATTTGAGCAAACGTTTAGCTATTGCTGTTCTAACTTTAGGCTTAAGCGCAACTATGGTCGGCTGTGGATTTCATCTAAAAGGGACCAATCCAACTTCAACGCCACTGGCTTATACAAAGCTTGAATTAGCACTCCCTGCCAATACTTCTGATTTAGAGCGTAAACTCAGTGTTTATCTCACTGCTGCAGGTGTGCAACTAAGTAACTCTAACGATGCATATGTATTGCGTATCATTGACTATAAACCAATTCGCCATGAGCTCAACGGCAAACTCATTGAAGTTCTACTCAGACTTTCTGTGACTTTCCAAATCGAAGATCGTCAAGGTAACTTGGTGACAAAACCTCGAACTTTAACTGCGACACGTACATATCAATATAACGTTGCAACCGTGAACACAGATGATCAACAAAATAAATATCTCAGTGAAATCTTAATTGACGATGTCGCTCAACAGATCTCTCGTCAAATTGCTGCAAACCGTCTGCCAAAAGCAGAAGCAAATGTACTGTTACCTGTGCAACAAACTTTTGAACCTACTGCCTCTGAAAATCCGTAACTCAGAATGAAGTTAGATTATCTACAAGCATTAAAACGTGTAAACGAAGCACGTGGTGCATGGGTATTACATGGTCAAGAACCTTTACTTGAGCAAAATCTTTTAGATGCTTTCCGTCAAAGTTGGATCATCAATCACGTGGAAAGAGAACGCTATGACATCCAAAGCGTTGCTGATTGGAAAAATGTATTTAATGCACTCAACAGCCTTTCTCTTTTTTCACAAAATCTCGCAGTAGAGGTCCATGGCAACATTAAGCCAGATGCCAATGCGTTAAAGTTACTCAAGCATTATATCCAGCATAATGAACACAACTTGTTGTTGATCATTATGCCTAAGCAAGATAGCAGTAGCTTAAAGTCGGCGTTTTTTCAAACGATTGAAGCCAATGGCGTCTTGGTTCCTCTTACAGCAACTTATGCGCAAGATCGTCAGCGTATACTCAGCATAGAAGCTGATAAAATTGGGATTCAACTGAGCCAAGATGCATGGCAATGGCTCGAAGTCCACCACGAACATAATTTATTGGCTGCTAAAAACAGCTTAATGCGTCTGGCAGACACGTTCCCCGATGTACAGCATCTTGAAATGCAACATTTGCTCGAATGCTTACAAGATCAATCACGCTATACCACTTTTGACTTAAGCGATGCATTAATTTCAGGCAACCTAAGCCAAGCGATCAAAATATACCAATATTTAGTCGAAGCTGGCGAACCACATAGTTTGGTCTTATGGACGGTAAGCAAAGAAATGCGCTTACTGATGCAACTTTTTGAGCAACCACAAAATGCATTACAACTCGGCATCTGGAAAACCAAAGTCAGTCTTTATCAACAAGCCTTGAGACGTCTTAATCCCAAGCAATTTCTCACATGGCCACAATTGCTATTAAGAATCGATGCTGCCATCAAAGGCAAAAATAATGAAAATCCAGAACACCTCATACAACAAGCCATTGCTGAATTATGTGGAAAAACCTTGTTTGCTTAGTTAACGAGCAAGGTCTATTTATAACTATAAAAATGATTATTGATTTTATTTAAGAAAAATACACTTTTTATCCTTATTTCATCATTATAATTCTCTCAATTTCCGTCATTTTTCAATATCGCCATGCAAAAAATAAAACCAACGAAATTGATTATCATCGCGATCATTACGATTGCAGCTATCGCTTTAGCTTGGTATTTTTTTAAACCTAAAGATGAGCAACCTCAGTTTATTACCGCTGAAGTGACACGTGGTGATATTGAAAACTCTGTCCTTGCAACAGGTGTATTAGAAGCGACCAAAATGGTTAGCGTTGGTGCACAGGTTTCAGGTCAGGTGAAAAAAATGTATGTACAACTGGGCGATCAAGTTAAACAAGGTCAACTGATTGCTCAAATCGATTCCGTTCGTCAGGAAAATGATCTAAAAACAGCTGAAGCCAGTATTAAAAATCAGTTGGCTCAATTGGCAGTCAAACAAGCAAATCTGACTAAAGTTGAGGCGGAATATAATCGCCAAAAAGCCATGTATGCCCAAGATGCAACTTCTCGTGCCGAATATGATTCCGCATTAGCAAGTTATAAAACTGCTCAAGCCGATATCATCGCGATGAATGCTCAAATCGAGCAATCTCGTTTATCACTGGCTACGACTAAAGAAGATTTAGGCTATACCCGTATCGTTGCTCCGATGGATGGCACAATTGTGGCAATTGTGACTGAAGAAGGTCAAACAGTGAACGCGAATCAAAGCGCGCCAACCATCGTGAAATTAGCAAAACTTGACACCATGACGGTTAAGGCTGAAATTTCTGAAGCAGATGTTATGCGTGTTGAGGAAGGTCAAACTGTTTATTTCACTACTTTAGGTAATAGCGAGAAAAAGCATTACGCAACACTGCGTCAAGTTGAACCTGCACCTAACTCAATCAATACAGAAACCAACAACTCAAATTCATCTTCATCAAGCACAGCTGTGTATTACAACGCTCTATTCGATGTTCCTAATGAAGATGGAAAATTGCGTATTGATATGACTGCTCAAGTTTATATCGTGTTAGATGAAGTAAAGAATGCACTGACTATTCCATCTTCTGCTGTTCAAAGCTCTAATCGTCCTGCTCGCCAGCGTGGTGCAAATGCGGGTTCAAATGCCCAAGAACGTAATGAACAAGCTCGTGGTGAAGGGCGTGCCGAACGTTCATCAGCTGATCGTCCTAAGCGTTTAGAATTAACCGCTGCGGAAAAGGCATTAGTCGATCAAGGTAAAGCTTCCATGGCTATGGTACGCGTACTTCAAGCAGATGGCACAGCCAAACCGACCCCTGTTCTTATCGGTCTAAATAACCGTGCAACAGCACAAGTTTTACGCGGTTTAAAATTAGGCGATAAAGTTGTAATTGCGGATGGCTCTGATTCATCAAATGACTCAGCTAAACGTGGCGCACGTGGTGGCGCTGGTCCAATGAGAATGTAATTATGAGTCAGACGAGAACACCTCTACTCGAGGTCAAAAACCTGACCCGTGAATTCCCTGCTGGTGAATCTACTGTGCAAATTCTAAAAGGGGTAAATCTTGAGATTTATCCTGGAGAATTGGTTGCCATTGTAGGTCAGTCAGGCTCAGGAAAATCAACACTGATGAACATCTTAGGATGTTTAGATAAACCGACCAATGGTAGCTACAAGGTTAAGGGCCGCGAAACACGTGAGCTAGAACCTGATGAACTTGCTCAATTACGCCGTGAATATTTCGGATTCATCTTCCAGCGCTACCATTTACTTGGTGACTTAAATGCAGCTGGTAATGTCGAAGTCCCTGCGATCTATGCCGGCGCTGATGCTTCTGAACGCCATGATCGTGCGGTTCAACTTTTGTCCGATTTAGGTCTAGGTGAAAAAACCCAAAACCGCCCAAGTCAACTTTCAGGTGGTCAGCAACAGCGTGTTTCGATTGCTCGCGCGTTGATGAATGGCGGTGATGTTATTCTCGCCGATGAGCCTACTGGGGCATTAGATAAAAACAGCGGTATTGAAGTGATGCGTATTTTACGCGAGCTGAATGCCAAAGGTCATACCATCATTCTCGTTACTCATGATCACAATGTTGCCAAAAATGCGACTCGTATTATTGAGATTTCAGACGGTAATATTATTTCTGATGAACCCAATGTTCCTGAGATTGATGATGGCTTTGAACGTGAAGAATTGATTCGTGCTGAGCAAAAGAAAACATCGTCTTGGCGTTCAGCTTTAGACCGTTTAGGTGAAGCTTTCCGCATGGCGCTTCTGGCCATGAATGCTCATCGAATGCGTACTTTTTTGACCATGCTCGGAATCATTATCGGGATCGCATCTGTCGTTTCGGTTGTCGCACTTGGTAATGGATCACAAAAACAAATTTTAGAAAATATTAGTAGTTTGGGCACCAATACCATTACGGTCTACCAAGGACGTGGTTTTGGTGATAACTCCCGATCTTCTCAGGCCAAGACCTTAATCCCTGCTGATGCTGATGCATTAGCGGAACAGCCTTACGTCGATGGTGTAAGTCCTTCAGTCAATAGTTCTGTCACGGGAAGATATAAAGATGTAGAGGCATCCACGACAGTCAATGGCGTGAGTGAAGACTTTTTCTATGTGCGTGGTTTAACGTTTAAATCAGGTCAACCATTTGACAAACATAGTGTTACTGAACAAGCCCAAGATGTTGTGATTGATACCAATACCCAAAAGACATTCTTTAGCGATGGTACGGATCCTATTGGTCAAGTAATTCTATTGGGCAGTGTACCTAGTCGTATTATTGGTATCGTAGATGCTCAACAAGGTGCAATGGGTAATTCAGATAGTCTTAATGTCTATCTCCCTTACTCAACCGTCATGAGTCGAATGCTTGGACAGTCGAATGTGAGAAGCATCATCGTTCGTGTAAAAGATGAATATTCAAGCACTGCTGCTGAAAATGCAATCTTGAATTTACTCGTTCAACGCCACGGGGCGCAAGACGTGTTCACTCAAAATGCGGACAGTATTCGTGAAACCATCCAGCAAACTACCGCTACAATGACTTTACTCATTTCTGCGATTGCTGTGATTTCTTTAGTCGTTGGTGGTATCGGTGTCATGAACATTATGTTGGTGTCTGTCACTGAACGAACGCAAGAAATTGGTGTGCGAATGGCCGTGGGTGCTCGACAAAGCGATATTTTGCAACAATTCCTGATTGAAGCCGTATTAGTGTGTATTTTAGGCGGTATCCTTGGGGTGTTATTATCACTGGGAATTGGTCAGCTGATTACACACTTTGCTGGTGGCACGTTCCAAATGGCGTATTCAACCACATCAATAATAGCTGCATTCGTTTGTTCAAGTTTAATCGGGATCGTATTCGGTTTTATCCCAGCACGAAATGCTGCTCGTTTAAATCCTGTCGATGCACTGTCAAGAGAATAATAAGGTATAACTATGCGTAATCAACTTCATAAACTGTTCATGACCTTAGCATTAACAGGCTCTTTAGTCGGCTGTGCGGCTGTAGTGAAAACGCCTTATCAAGCTCCTGCAGCCGATATTCCACAGGGCTTTCAAAACAGCCAACAACACAGCCAAAATATCCACCAACAGGCTTTTCATGATCAATGGTGGACATTATTTGGTGATGCACAGCTCAACCAATTGGTTGAACAAGTGATTGCCCGTAATACTGATTTAGCTGTTGCTGGGATTAATTTGCAACAAGCACGCATTCAAGCCAAGCAATCTGAAAGTCAGCAAGGTGTGCGTATTGGCAATGCAGGTGCATCGGTCGGTCATCGTTTTAGTTTAGATGGTGATGGTGATTCTTCAAATGGTATTTCACTGAACTATCCTGGCTTAAGCTATGAGCTGGATTTATTCGGTAAATTGGCCAATCAAACTGAAGCATCTCGATGGGAAGCGCTTGCGACTGAGCAAGATTTACAAGCCACTGCACAAAGCCTGATTGCAACAACTGCACAATTGTATTGGCAATTGGGATATCTTAATGAACGCCTATCTGTGGCTCAACAAAATTTAGCAAGCACCCAAAAAACTTATGAATTGGTGCGTACCCAATATCGTGCTGGGGCTGTCTCTGGACTTGATTTGGCTTCAGCCGAACAAGCAGTTCAAAGTCAAAAAGCTACGTTAAGCCAGATCGAACAGCAAAAAGTTGAAACACGGACTGCTCTTGCAGTTTTACTGAATCAACCTGTTCAACAGTTGAATATTGCGGAGCCACAGCGCTTACCACGTTCTGCCCTACCTCAAATTCAATCGGGCTTACCTGCTGAACTTTTATCCCGTCGTCCTGACTTGCAGGCAGCTGAGTTACGTTTACGTAAAGCATTGGCGAACAAAGATGCCAATAAGGCCAGCTATTATCCTTCGATTAATTTAACTGGCAGCATTAGCACAGGAGGCGCAAGCACGTCACTCAGCAACGTGCTGTCGAATCCTGCTGCGATATTGGGTGCGGGTCTTACGCTCCCTTTCCTGCAATGGAATGACATGAAGCGTGATTTGCGTGTCAATGAACTTGAATATGAAAAGTCTATTATTCAATACCGTCAGACGCTATATAAAGCATTTGCCGATGTTGAAAATGCGTTATCCGCACGTAATGAAATAGACAAACAAGTGGCACTACAAGAACGTAATGTGCAACTGGCTGAGAAAACAGAACAACTGACCCAAGTCCGTTATAAAAATGGTGCTGTGGCGCTGAAAAATTTGATCGATGCCCAGCGCACGACACGTGAAGCACATTTGAGTTTGGTTCAGGCTAAACAGATGCAGTACAATGCTTATGTGACGTTATTGCAGGCTTTGGGCGGTAGTCCAATTCAACAGTTGCCTTAAATAAAAAAGCCCGAAAGGGCTTTTTTAAACTCACCTATTTTCAAATTGTCTTTCAAACTCTAACAACTATAAATACCTAAACTTTGATCATCATAATATTACAAAACCAAACTTTATCCATATCTATACTTTTAATATGATAATACTCATAACCTCTGTAATTTGCTGAATAATAAAATGATGAAACAAAATTTAGTTGCTCTTTTATGTTCTACTCTTGCACTTACTGCTTGTGCAAAAACAACCACTGAACCTAGTAAAGAACCATTAAATAAACCAAGTCAACCTACTTCTCAAGATCCTAATTTACAAAAGAAAATCAATGAGCTTTTAGAAAAAACTAAACGAGAACTTATTTTAGTAAAAGGTGGAAGTTTTATGATGGGCGACTTTGGTCCTCAACATAGTCAAGACGGACTCCCCTATGATGGAGATGGTGATGCCACACCATTACACAAAGTGACCCTATCTGACTATAGATTGAGTGCAACCAAAGCGACTTATGCTGATTTTGATATATATACTGCTGCAACCAACCAAAAACCTATTGGAATTTTTGATGAATTTTCAAAAGTAGATCGAATTCCTGAAGTTGCTGCTGGCGTAAATTGGTATCAGGCACGTGATTATTGCCAATGGTTAGGAAAACAACTCAATTTAAAAATGGATTTACCAACAGAGGCGCAATGGGAATATGCAGCTCGTAATCGTGGTCAAATGATTATGTATCCAACCAACAATGGAAAATTAGAAAATGGTAAAAATATTTGGAGCTTTGACCAAAGAAGTGAAATTAAATCCAAATATAAGACTATAGAAGTTGTACCTCTCCTAAAACAATTCCCACCAACAAAAATGGGATTTTATGACATGATTACCGATAATTATGAGTGGATGCTTGATTGGTATGATCCTCAATATTACAGTAAATCTCCTGAACATAATCCGCAAGGTCCCCAAACAGGCACTAAAAAAGTAGTCCGAAGCACTTACCCAGATGATGGACAAAACATTAAAATGTCAGGAGGGCTTACAATTAGTCGTCATGCTTTATATCCCACAGCAGATCCAAAAGATCTCGAATACTATAAAAACTCTAAATACAAAGACTCAATTGATTTAAATAAAAATAACTCTGTGCGTTGTGCTGCAAACTTATAAATTTGAAAAAGAGTATAACTTAAACGTTATACTCTTGATCCTCAAATGGGTTCGATTCCACCAAACTATATGGATCTTCAAATGGTGCTAATGTTCCAATATTACTAGCCATAAGCACTTTTTGATCTTTATTATCATTTTCATAATCTTGCATTTCTTCAAAAGTCTTAAACCTATAATCATCTTGATTACGGACTAACATATAGTTGCGATGATTCTGGATTTTTTTTACCCCTTTTCTATATTCTATATATTTTTTAAGCCAAGAGTTTAACTCTCCACCATATTCAATACCTTTATTAATACAATGAATAATAGTTTTAGCTCTTTCATCATTAACTTTTTGATTTTCTAATTTATCGTAGTTCAAGAAGCGAACTAAATCACCTTCTACTTTTCCCAATTGGGATTCTGTTAATTTTGAGCCTTCAGGATGTATATGTTGAATTGTATTCTTCCATTCAGCTTCAGTAATGCAAGTCGCCAATATGTTGATTATTGCTGTTTTACGTTCTGGGAAGAAATCAACTTCTACACTTGTCAATGATAAACCGATCCTAATATCTAAAATAGGAGCTGTGCGATCAGTCCAATGGGAAACTGCATACAACAAGATCCCTTTTGTTTCGGGTGTAGCATAGAGTAATTCACGCCGCCCTGTGTTCGAGTTAACTCTACGTGCTGTTTGTAGACGACCTTGATCTATATCTAATCTTCGAATCCAAGCGATATAATCTCGCGCTGTATTTCTTACATCTGCTGTTAAAGGATGATTATCTCCTATACAGTAAGCTAAAGCCTGTGAAAGCATCATAAAACTGGCTGAATTAACAAATGCTAAAGTCCTAAAGCCAGCGTAACCAAGTTGAGATTTTAAGAAGCCAGCAAAATTCATTAATTGATCTGTTCCGACGTCAAATGCCGCCGTACCTTTAGCACCCACACCCCAACATAGATGAGCAGCAACTAAAATTCTAAACGTATTTGTAGCAGCAGAATAACCGATTTGAAACTGTCCCTCAGCTCCTACACCCGCACTTACTCCACCACCAAGAGAAGCTATTGCAATAGTAACAAATTGAGGCTGTGATTCACCATCTATACCAGGATCGAACCATTCAATCCCTCCCTTTAAGGCCCCAGTGATATTCATACCAGCAAAAGCTTTAATTTCTGTATGAGCTGTATTTTGATTTTCTTTAGCTTCTTGCATTAACTCTAAATCACCCTCACCAGTTTTAAAGGCAGGTCGATTTTGCCTGTTCATCATATTTGCAATAGATCTTTGTGGTTCACGAGCCACTGCAGTAATAACTTGCGTTGTTCCCTGATGCGTAATATCAATTGATAAGTTACCTGCTATACCTAAATTGGCTCCTGAAAAACCAGAAACTTCACAGCCAATTAAAAATCTTATTTCACCTAAGGAATAGTTTTCATACTCAATATTCCATCCAGATTCACTTGGATAAAATTTTCTCCACTCCTTTTTTCCTTCGAATATGGTCCATTTTGCTGAAGCATCACCACTTGCATTCAATTTTACACCTTGAGAGGAAACACTTAATTCCGCCTCACCTTTACCACCTGCAACAAGACGCATCCACTGTGCCTGTTGACTTACATCTATTCCATGACTATTTCTATACTGCTCAGAAATCTCTCCACCGAGCCCGCCAATTAGGTCATAAATGGCTTTTTCATCACTGCCAATTTCTCCTTTTGCGTTTAATAATTTAGAGCTAATCCCATCAAAACTTTTTTGAATAATATTCGGATTGGCTACACCATTCTGATTAGATGCATTTGTAATTTCGACTCTTAACTCTTCATTTAAACGTGAATTTTTTAATCTGTTATAATTGGATGGTTTTAAATATCTTCGTAATAAATTAGTTTTAGTTTTTCCATTCTCAACAAATCGCTCAGCAATCAAAACTTCCTCTAAATCATTTCTAGCTTGGAATTCTCCATTAATTTTGTCTATCGCATCTTTTTGATCAATATTTAACCTTTTTTCCATTTCACGAATTTGATTAATATCGCGCTCTTGTATAGCACGCCGTAAATTAGCATTTGACTGATGTACTTTTTCAACTGCCTTTGCTAGCACGGAAGTTTTCTTATCAAACTCTTGATAGAGTGATGGTGGTAAAATAAGTAGTTCATTAGTATGTGGATTAATTATAATTGGTGGTTTTTTTAATGAAGCGAGAGAAGCTTTATTGTTTGCATTTGGGTAGGTGGTACTTTTAGAAGCAGGAAAAATAATTTGATAAATTACCTGCGGATCAACACAAGTAATTGTATTATACTTCTGGGAATCATGTTCATTATCTCCAATAAAATATTTTAAATATACTCTTCTGTATGTATTAGCAAGTTGAGTAAACCCTTTATCATCGGCAGGGCTAGGTTTAGAGTTTACAATTGGTTTATCTTGCCCCACACCAAATATTTGATATTTTATATTTGCAACAGGTTTAGTATTAGATAAGATAAACTGAAACATTGCATAATTTTTAAATTTTAATCTTTTAGGCTTTTTAATCACAACAGTGTTATTTTTTTTGTAGTCATTATAAGAAATAGGTTCCAATTTTTTTTGATATATATTTGGCTTATTACTTTTATCTAGTGTCGGAAACCCGGATGTATTACCTCCTAAACCTCCAAAAAAAGTTGAACCTTTATTATTTTTTTGTGCTGCTTTTTTTATATTTTCAATTGCTTGAGCATTTGCTTTTTGCTGTAGTTTATATTGACTTTCAGTAGGAAATTTTAAATTATCATCCAAACTCTTTTCATTAATTTGAATTATAGAGCTTCCTTCAGCTAAAATAGGTTTAATTGTTTTTTTTGTAGCAAAAATTGAACTAAAACCTTCTACAAAAATATGAATATTTCCATTTTTGGTAATATTTATTGGTTTTGTTTTACCGTTTTTATCAGTTTTATCTTTATATGTTTCTTTTGTACCATCCTTTGATATAAAAACTAAAGTATAAGAAACATTATCTAGTGCTTCATTTCTTTGATTATAAAAATAAATTACATGTTCTAATATTGTATATTTACTCATCTTTAAGCTTCTTCTTGATTTTGAATAACTCTATATTTAGATCCATTCTTATCTGAAATATGAATATAAATTTGCTCCGGACCCTGTGTTTCATAACGCTTTGTGAGACCCTGGGAGTTCGTTTTACCCTTTTCTTGTGTCCCATCTGCTCTAAAAACTATGTAATCAACATTTTTACCTGGATTACCTTGATCATCTACAATTTCAAACGTCAAATAGCATGGTGATGTATTTAATTTCAATTTTGGAACAATTACCTTTTCACCACCAATAAACTTATGCTGCCCTGCCTTAACCTCAAACTTGCCTCCTGTGGTTGGTAATATCCCAGAGCTATTTAATTTTACTTGTGAGCCGCCTGCGGTTAGATTAATTTCATTCGGACTAGTGATATAAATCGTATCTTCCGTCGAAATAATCTGCACCCCCTTTCTTGCAATCAGGTCAGCACCATCCCCTTGAGCTTGAATCTCGATCTTCCCTTTCCCTGCATACAGTCGTGCTCCTTCTTGCGCTGCAAATAAGCTGATCTTTTTGCTGGCATGTCCGATGATGCTGTCTTGCGTACTGGTGTTAATGCTTCCTTGTGCAATTT
>NZ_JBWYIT010000010.1:0-132038 GCF_056779875.1 Acinetobacter sp. ANC_7634
CCATGTGAGAGTAAGTCATCGCCAGCTCATTATTCTAAACACCCCCTTCAATACAAGGGGGTGTTTTTTTATATATATAAATTGAAATAAATAATCATATAGACGATAAATTTTATGTCTTGAACAGTTATAGCAACCTCTCTTATCCATCTGATGCTCAAATTCATAAAATATGATTAGTTTCTATTGGTACACCTGTGTACATAGAAAAATGATCGCCTAATCAATTGGTCGTGGTTGTCTTTTAATGCTTTAAATAATGAGTGACTAAAATGCATGCGAGATGCAATAGAGGCATTTACATAATAAAAAGTAAGAGTGAAAAATATATTACTTAATTACTCATGAACAGAAGTTGCTTGAGAGGTCATGATATAGTGAATTTAAAAGTTTTAAATCCGAATATATTTAAGGATACGTGATGACCAATTCAGAAAAAAAAATTGAGTGTGATTATTCTCTTTATGTTGCCTCTAAAGCATCCCAAACAGGTCAATGGCTTGAAGTAAAAGATAAATTTAGCCAAAAAATATTTGCCCGAGTAGCCTTAGCAGATGCAAATACTTTAGAAAAAGCAATCCAATCTGCAATTGATGCAGAACAGGCAATGGCAAAATTAGAACCATTTCAAAAGCAAAAGATTTTATTACATTGTGTCAAACGCTTTGGCGAAATGAGAGAGGAATTAACTGCAATTCTGATTGCAGAGGGTGGAAAGCCATTAAAAGCAGCTCAGGCTGAAGTTGAGCGTCTTATAAATACCTTTCAAATCGCTGCTGATGCTGTTACACAAATGGACGATGGGCGTTTAATGCCATTGGCTGTGACAGCTGCTGCACAGGGTTATACAGGTATGATTAAACATGTTCCGATTGGTGCTATATCATTAATTAGTCCTTTTAATTTTCCACTTAATTTAACTGCTCATAAAATTGCACCTGCAATTGCAGCAGGGTGTCCTTTCGTACTGAAACCTGCGTCACTTACACCAGTTTCTGCTCTAAAAATTGCAGAAGTGTTGGCGGAAACTGATTTACCTCAAGGTGCATTTTCAGTTTTACCTTGTCCTCGCGAACAGGCAGATATCTTGGTAACCGATGACCGATTCAAATTACTCAGTTTTACTGGATCGGATGAAGTCGGTTGGGATATGAAAGCACGTGCTGGTCGAAAAAAAGTCACCTTAGAGCTTGGTGGAAATGCTGCTGTTTTAATTGAACCTGATACTGAAATATCTGATGTGTTAATTGATCGTCTTATTGGGGGAGCTTATAACCATGCAGGTCAAGTTTGTATTAGTGTCCAAAGAATTTTAGTCCATGAAAATATTTATACGGATTTAAAGAAGAAATTAATTTCCAAAATAAAAAAAATCAAAGCGAGCGATCCGAATTCAGACTCGACCTTATGTGGCCCTATGATCAAGGAGGCAGAAGCTAAAAGGCTTAAAAAATGGGTCGATAAAGCGGTAAAGAAAGGCGCCAAAGTTTTAGTTGAAGGTCAGGTTAAAGGGGCTTTATTTGATCCAATATTGTTAGAAAATGTTGATGCGTCTTTAGAAATTTATAAAGATGAAGCTTTTGGACCCGTTGCCATTCTAGAGAAGTACAAAGATTTTGAAAAAGGCATTGCTACAATTAATCAAAGCCGATTTGGTCTACAAGCTGGCGTTTATACAAAAAGTCTGAATAAAATGATGTATGCGTGGAATCATTTACATGTAGGTGGTGTCATCATTAATGATATTCCATCATTCCGTGTAGATAATATGCCTTATGGTGGCGTTAAGGATTCGGGTCTAGGTCGAGAAGGGATTCAATCAGCAATTCGAGATATGCAAGAAGAGCGTTTGCTTGTGATTAAACAAGGATAATTATTTTTTATGTTAAAAGGAGCATAACGCTCCTTTTAAATTATTTAGTTTAGATTAACGCAGTGATTTAAAAATAAACATATTGAGTTAAAATTAATCAATAAGAATAAAAAAATGATGAAACACAGTTTTTTCCTGAATTAATTACAGAAAAATCTCATTAAAAGCGCTATTGTTGATTCATTAAACATCCTTTATTTCATCTTTCTTTAACCAAGAATATTAAATAAGGGGGTGGTTTGTAATTCGAAAAAAATGCTCAAAAGGCCGTTTCTGATTCAAACAAAAAAATTTTAATGGTATGCAATTACTTGCGAGATAACATCAACAATAGCAGTAAGCGTGTACCCATTTACGGATTAGGTACTATATGACAGCTTCACGTGAAAATTGGAGCGCCAGATCAGGTTTTATTATTGCAGCTATTGGTTCTGCAGTAGGTTTAGGCAATATTTGGCGTTTTCCCTATGTCGCATATGAAAATGGTGGCGGGGCATTTTTAATCCCTTATCTGGTTGCAATTTTTGCTGCCGGTCTCCCACTTTTATTTTTAGATTATGCAGTTGGACATAAATACCGTAAAGCCCCACCCACAGCTTACAAGAAGTTGATGAATGGTGAATCATTGGGTTGGTGGCAAGTCGCTGTGACATTAATTATTGGTATTTACTATGCCAGTGTATTGTCATGGGCGGGTAGTTATATGTTCTACTCGTTTGGTCAACAGTGGGGAAGTGATACAGAGAAATTCTTTTTCACTACCTATCTTCAAAATGGCGAAGGTTTAGCATTTGGATTTGTTCCGACCTTATTTATAGGTTTGGTTGTCGTTTGGGCGATCGTTATGTTCATCCTGTATGGTGGGGTGAAGAAAGGCGTGGAATTGTCGAATAAGATCTTTATGCCATTATTGGTGGTTTTATTTACGATTCTCGTGATTCAAGCTATTCGTTTACCAGGTGCTGTCCAAGGTTTAAATGCATTCTTTACACCAAACTGGGAAGCGATGGGCAATTATAAAGTATGGTTAGCTGCATTTGGTCATATCTTTTTCTCGTTATCCGTTGGTTTCGGGATTATGTTGACCTACGCTTCGTATTTGAAGAAAAAAACGAATTTAACTGGTTCTGGACTAGTCGTTGCTCTTGCAAATTCATCTTTTGAAATTTTAGCTGGTATTGGGGTATTTGCAGCATTAGGTTTCATGGCCTACAGTGCGGGTGCTTCAGTTGACGATGTTGTATCTGGTGGTATTGGTTTAGCTTTTATCGCTTTCCCTAAAATCATTTCAAGCATGGGGGCTGGCGGAGACTTATTTGGCTTCTTGTTCTTTGCATCTTTAACAGTTGCAGGGATTACATCCATGGTCAGTATTCTTCAAGTTCCAATCGCAGGTTTTCAAGACAAGTTAGGATGGTCTCGTAAGAAGGCTGTGACAATTATTGCAGGTGGTTCAGCAATTGTTTCAACTTTATTGTTCTCAACTCACAGCGCGATTACCTTTGTCGATATTATCGATTACTTTGCCAATAATATTGGTATTGTCGCGGGTGGCTTATTATCAATTGTATTGGTGTCATGGTTCCGTCGACCATTGTTAAAGCAACTTCAAGAGCATGTAAATCAATATTCTAGTATTAAGCTAGGTGTTGGTTGGAACTTCATGTTGACGATAGTCACGCCAATTTCATTGTTAGCTGCGTTATTGCTAACTTTGAACTCAATATTTACTGAAGGCTATGGCGGTTATCCAATTGAGATTCTATTGCCAATTGGTGGCGGTGTAGTTGCAATCTTTGTATTCTGTGCGGTTGTTTTTAGTCGTCTAAAAGACAATGGACCTGAGGAGAAATAAGATGAATACTTCTGCTTTAATGATGCTTATTATCTCAACAGTGCTGTTATGGGGTGGTCTTATTTTAGCCATGATTCATTTGGCAAAAAACCCAGATGAGCTTGAAGATTAAACCACTTTAGATCAATATTAAAAAAGCCATGACATGAGTCATGGCTTTTTTAATATGTCGATAAATTAGAAATAAACTATCTTAAAAAATAGCATTAAATCTTTTGAATTAAACAATAATAGAATCCATCACCATGACCTTGTTGTGGCAATAACTGACGGCCGTGGATTTGTTCAATTCCCCAATTTACATTTAATTTGATTTCTTGAGCATCTGCATGCGTGTTGAAGAAATCAATCATTTGGTGTTCATTTTCAGCTTTCAAAATCGAGCAGGTAATATAAAGCATTGACCCGCCAACTTTGAGTTGTTGCCACATATGATTCAGAATCTGTTTTTGAAGAGCAACCGTTTGTTGGATATCGGTAGATTGGCGAAGTAAACGAATATCTGGATGACGTCGTACAACTCCAATAGCAGAACACGGTGCATCGAGAATAATACAGTCAGCTTGTTCAGGTGCAGACCATACCGTAGCATCAGCAGGGAGTATTTCTACTGGAGCATAATGATTAAGTGCAAGACGCTCTAAGTTTTCACTTACGCGGCTTAAACGCTTTGTGTCGTGATCGATCGCATACAGCTTTTTAGGACGATAACACTCTAAAATATGTGCTGTTTTTCCACCTGGAGCCGCACATGCATCAATTACGATCTTATCATCAAGATTCGGCAACAAGGTCGCGCAAAGTTGAGCATGTTCATCCTGAACAGAAAAACCACCTTCTTCAAAGCCAGGGAGGTGAGGAATATGCACGGATTGATCTAAGATAATGCCTACATCGGACCATTCACATGGATGAGCATCAATCCCTTCTTCATCAAGAATATCTAAATATTCCTCACGGCTTACCTGTCGTTCATTTACACGTAGTGTCAAAGGCGCAGCCAGTTTAAGCTCAGCTGAAAGCATTTGAAGATGCTCTGGCCAATCTTTTTTCAAGCGTTTAAATAGCCAACTAGGTAAACCATGGGCTTGGTCTAATGCTTCGCCGAATTCTTCAGTTTCACGTGAAACACGACGTAGAATCGCATTCACGACGCCACTTAAAGCTTCAAAACCAAGTTGTTTGGTGGCTGTTACCGTTTCTGAGATAGCCGCATGTGCTGGAATACGCGTGCAAAGCAGTTGATATAAACCTAAATATAGGCAGCTTTCAACGGTTTCGTTGTTGAGCGGTTTAGTCAGAAGAGGGAGAGTAATTGCTTTAAGTGCATGCCATTGGCGTAAAGTGCCTAAAGTCAATTCATGAAATAAGGCCCGATCACGCTCACCAACCAATGAAAGATGTTGGGAAAGAACAGAGGTGAGGGATTGCCCATTCTGAACGGCCAGTAATGTTTTAATCACATGTCCGCGTAAATTTAAATGAGAAGATTGTTGGCTCATGCGAAGATCTGTCCTGGCTGCAATTTTTGACTTTGTAGAATTTGTGCAGCATTGAGCGCTTTACCGCCTGGCCACTGAAGTTGAGTGAGGCAAATCACTTGATGATCACCACACACAACGTGAACACCATCCTGATCGACACCGATGATTTCACCGACTTGTTGAGTTGATGGAGTGAGTGAAGAAAGTTTCGAATTCCAAATACGTAAATTGTTGGTTTCATCAATAGGAGTGAAAGCTACGGGCCAAGGATTGAAAGCACGGATATTTCGATCAATCGTCACAGCATCATTTGCCCAGTTAATTTGAGCTTCAGCCTTCGACAGTTTATGTGCATACACTGTAAGTGATTCATCTTGAACTTCACGTGTATCTAAATAATGCTTTAAAGTGTCTTCACTTTCTAAAACAGCGAGAGTGGCTTCAGCCCCTTGTTGAGCCAGTTTATCATGTAAGGTTGCGGAAGTATCTTCAGCCGTAATAGGACAGATCGTTTTAAACATCATGTCACCAGTGTCTAGACCAGCTGCCATTTTCATGATCGTAATACCTGTTTCAGTATCACCTGTCGCGATAGCACGTTGAATAGGGGCTGCACCTCGCCAGCGAGGCAATAAGGAACCATGAATATTCAAGCAGCCGTATTTAGGTGTATCTAAAACGACTTGAGGCAAGATTAAACCGTATGCTGCGACCACCATCACATCAGCATTGAAAGACTTGAGTTCAGCTTGAGCAGCCAAACCTTCCTCAGTCGACGATTTAAAATGTAAAGGTTGGTAAACAGGAATATTGTGCTCAAGCGCCAATTGCTTTACCGCTGACGCTGTTAGTTTTTGTCCACGTCCTGCTTTACGGTCTGGCTGCGTATACACAGCAACAATTTCATGAGAAGTCTTTAGCAAAGCTGCTAATGCACTCGCTGCAAATTCAGGGGTTCCCGCAAAGATGATTTTCACTCAGACACTTCCAAAACAATATAAAGAACATTATATGCCAAAAGCGATTTTCGCCCAAATAAGGTCGTAATTTGAAACGTTTTCATGTGCATTTTGTGCTTAAGGTGTGATTAATAAAATTTATGTATTTTTAAAAAAAGATTCATGAAAGTTTTGTATTACGATTTCAGATAAGGGTTTATAGTAGATCACATCTCTTACATCGATTTAGATCGTTGAGGGCAAATCAGACCTATACGAACAATTGCAAGCAATGGTTAACTGTTAATCAGAAAGCTGTCATAATAGAAGTAAGGTTCAACTGATTTAGCCTTATATTTCAGTATCATTTAGCCAGATTGAATACATATTCATCGAGCTCAGCTTAAGTTGGAAATAAAAATGCCTGACTATCGTTCGAAAACATCAACACACGGAAGAAATATGGCGGGTGCACGTGGCTTATGGCGTGCAACTGGAATGAAAGACGAAGATTTTGGCAAACCAATTATTGCAGTAGTCAACTCATTCACACAATTCGTACCGGGTCATGTGCATCTTAAAGACTTAGGTCAGCTTGTTGCACGTCAGATTGAACAAGCGGGTGGTGTAGCTAAAGAATTTAATACAATCGCAGTAGACGACGGTATTGCAATGGGTCACGACGGAATGTTGTATTCATTACCATCGCGTGACTTGATTGCTGACTCAGTTGAATACATGGTCAATGCACACTGTGCAGATGCAATGGTTTGTATCTCGAACTGTGACAAAATCACACCAGGGATGTTGATGGCGGCAATGCGCTTAAACATTCCTGTGGTGTTTGTTTCAGGCGGCCCGATGGAAGCTGGTAAAGTCCAAATTCGTGGTGGTGAACAAGCGATTGACCTTGTGGATGCCATGATTGTTGCTGCAGATGACAACTACACAGATGAAGAAGTAAAAGCATACGAACGTTCTGCATGTCCAACTTGTGGTTCATGTTCAGGGATGTTTACTGCAAACTCAATGAATTGTTTGACAGAAGCATTAGGTTTATCATTACCGGGTAATGGTTCAACACTTGCAACGCATGCCAACCGTAAAAAACTATTTGAGCGTGCGGGTCAGTTGATTGTTGAAATCACAAAACGCCATTACGAACAAAATGATTACAGCGTATTACCACGCAACATTGCCCCTAAAGCTGCTTATGAAAATGCCATGACTTTAGATATCGCGATGGGTGGTTCTACCAATACAGTACTTCACTTATTAGCGGCTGCGCATGAAGCAGAAGTTGATTTTACAATGGACGATATCGATCGTTTATCACGTAAAGTGCCTGTACTGTGTAAAGTTGCACCTGCGGTTAAAAATGTTCACATGGAAGATGTCCACCGTGCAGGCGGTATCATGTCGATCCTTGGCGAACTAGACCGTGCAGGTTTGTTAGATACTTCTGTACCAACCGTACACGAAAAAACATTAAAAGACGCATTAGATAAGTGGGACATTATTCGTACTGAAAATGAAGAGGTATATAACTTCTATAAATCAGCACCGGGCGGTGTACCAACACAAACAGCATTCTCACAAGACCGTTACTACACACGTCTTGATGGCGACCGTGAAAATGGCGTGATTCGTAATGCAGAACATGCTTTCTCTAAAGACGGCGGTTTAGCAGTCCTTTACGGTAACATCGCACTTGATGGTTGTATCGTAAAAACGGCTGGTGTAGATGACTCGATTCTGAAATTCAACGGTACAGCACGCGTATTTGAAAGCCAAGATGATGCAGTAGAAGCAATCTTAGGCGGCAAAATCGTAGCAGGTGACGTGGTTCTGATTCGTTACGAAGGTCCACAAGGTGGTCCGGGTATGCAAGAAATGCTGTATCCAACAAGCTACTTAAAATCAAAAGGCTTAGGTAAAGACTGTGCGCTTGTGACTGATGGTCGTTTCTCGGGTGGTTCATCAGGTCTTTCAATTGGTCACGTGTCTCCAGAAGCGGCTGAAGGCGGTGCAATTGCTTTAGTTGAAGATGGCGACCGTATCGAAATTGATATTCCAAACCGTACGATTCACTTAGCAGTTGCTGATGATGTATTGGCTGCGCGCCGTGAAGTACAAGAAGCTAAAGGTTGGAAGCCTGCGAAAGAGCGTCCACGTAAAGTATCTAAAGCACTGAAAGCGTATGCAATGCATGCAACAAGTGCTGCAAAAGGTGCGGTACGTGATATCTAATCTGCTTATAAACTAGATCAATCATGATTAAAAAGCATCCTTCGGGATGCTTTTTTAATCACTAAAAGTTTGAATTTCATCTGAAAGCGTCAATTACATTAATGACAATATTTGATAGAAAGGTCATAAATATTGATCAATTCTCTTTGTCTTGATATAAGTTTTGCTCGCGTTCAAACTTTTTTAGTTTTAAAAAAAGCGATGAATTCGATACTTTGAGCACATAATTTACCAGTAAAATCATCTGAGGCACATCTCATGTCATTGTTACGCCGTTGGTTTGATCCGCTACGATCGAGTTGGTTTTATCAGAAACCAAATCGTCAAGAGGTCTTGTCAACTGAGCAGGGTTTAACGATCTATCTTCGTTTAGATGATGTGTATAGTTATCTTGCAGTCCAGCAATTGGCACAATTAAATGACATTTTAAAAGATGAAATTAAGCCTTTAAAAATTGTTATCTCAGATACTGCTGCTGAAGCTCCAAATGATATGAGTCCTGAAGAGTGGCAAGATTACAGTCTACGTGATGCCCAAATTTTAGCGTACCAGCATCGTTTCGGATTCGATAATGAAAAGCCTGAAATACCAAGTGCTGAAGCGATTCAACAGGCAGAAACGATTTTACGAAATACCCCATTAACAGGTGAAAATTTTCTCTATTTATTGGAAGATGTCTTCCATATGTTGTGGCAACAGCAGTATGGAAAATTACGTACTTTGTATGTCATGGCCAGTCGACATCGAAAAGAACAACAAATCGCTGAGCGAACTTTTGATCACACGCCAGTTTTAGCAAGCTTTTTTGAGCTCGGTAATCGTCGGTATCATGCGGTAGATGATTTATTAAGATTGACCCGCCGTTTAAAACAACAAAGACTCTTGACCGGTAATCCTATTTTTCTTATCAATCATATTGAGTGGCGGGAACACCTAATGAATGATGCTGAGGAATTATCTGAGATTCAGGCAATGAATCCTGAGTTGGACCTCTATATTGCATTAGAAGATCCGATCTCTTGGTTATTATTAGCTTATATTAAAGAGGAACTTGCCGATTATTACGATATCCAACTTACCGTTTATCCATTGCAATATCAGGGACGAGATTTATTTGATTGGAGTTTGGCAACGCGTTTATCTAAACGAACAGAAGTAAAATTTACGCCGTTTTGCCGACCGACTCAGCAGGCGACATATGAAATAGCACGATTGTTTTACAGTGTGCCTGAGGATCAACGCCTTGATGCAATGTATGAAATCTTGCAGGCTGTATGGAGTAAAGGTAAAGATCTATCGTATCGACCTCATATTCAAGCCTTAAAACAGAGCTTGAATATCACGACGCTCACTGAAGAGTCGATCAGTCAAAAGCTGGAAGAAAATCAATTACTCTGTGAGATGAAATCACAACCTGATTTACCAGTGCTTGAGCTTCGTATCGATGGAAAGAGTTATGTGTTTAATAGCTTATATCGTGTATGGATGATTGAAAGTATTTTCAGTAATGTGTTAGAACAAAAGTACAAAAGTGAAAATGAATCTGAACACAGGGATACCGAATCAATTGAAAATCAATAAAGAAAAATGCGAAACCCTTCAGCAAGCTCGAGCACAAATAGATTCAATTGATCAAGCCATAACAGAATTAATTGGTTTACGCCAATATTACGTAGATCAGGCAGTGCGATTTAAAAGAACTATCCAAGATGTACAGTCACCTGAACGTGTTGAAATAGTGATTGAAAAAATACGTGAATTGGCTACAAAAAATGGTGTGGATCCATTACTCATGGAAAAAATATATCGAGAGATGATTCAACACTTTATTCAAAGAGAGTTAAAAGAAATACGACCATAACAGTCGGAATTCTTAATAAGAATGAGGAACTTAGTTTCCTCTTTTATTCATTGAAATTTACAAAATATATAGCCGATTTGTGAACTGGTTCAACAAAGCTTAGTGTTACAAAAAATAATATTAAGTTAACATTTGGATACATCACTTTTTAGACTGACGGTCGAAGGCGCTATGGATACCCAGTTACAATTAGAAAAAATAGTCAAGGATCTTGAAAACTACAAAGTAGCCATTGATGCACATTCAATTGTAGCCATAACAGATGCACGTGGTGTCATTACTCATGTCAATGAGAAGTTTTGTAATATCTCACAGTATTCTTATGAAGAACTGGTCGGATCAACACATAAAATTATTAATTCAGGCTATCACCCGAGAAGTTTTTTTAAATATATGTGGAAAGCCATTTCGAGTGGAGAAATTTGGAAAGGCGAAATTTGTAACCGAGCTAAAAATGGTTCTTTATATTGGGTTGAAACCACGATTGTGCCGCTTAAAGATAATAATGGCGTTTTACAAAACTATATCTCCATTCGAACTGATATCACACAGCTAAAAAATTCCGAAGACCATGCACGTTATATGGCATTACATGATGAATTAACGGGATTGCCTAACCGCCGTTTTATGCAAGAACGCATGTTGGCGGTGATTGAATCATGTAAACAAAATGGTACACATAGTGCACTCATGATGTTGGATTTGGATAACTTCAAAAATATTAATGACACGTTAGGACACGATCGTGGAGATGACCTACTCAAAATGGTCTCGGTGCGTCTTATGGAGTGTGTGGCACAGCAGAATGCAATTGTCCGTCTTGGTGGAGACGAGTTTTTAATTATTCTTTCAGATTTAGATCCAGATGAAACGATTGCTAATCAAGCAGTGATGCAAATCGCTGATAAAGTTCGTGCTGCATTAAATGAGCCTTTCGTATTAAAGGATAATAAAATTCATACTAGCTCTAGTATCGGAATTTTTATTTTCCGTAATTCAAAATTGCCAAAAAATGAGTTGCTTAAGTACGCCGACATGGCGCTGTATCAAGCTAAAGAAAATGGTAAAAACTGCATATGTGTTTTTGATCCTGAAATGGAACAAAGTGTTATTGCTAAAGCTGCTTTATTAAATGATTTAAGATTAGCTTTATTACGAGATGAGTTCCAACTTTATTATCAGATTTTAGTAAATCGCGAAGAGGAAGTGATCGGGTATGAGGCTTTGCTACGTTGGAGTCATCCTGAACACGGTTTAATTTTACCAGGTCGATTTATTGAAGAAGTGGAGAAAACTGATCTCATACATGATGTTGGTAATCGTGTATTAGTATTAGCATGCCAACAGTTAAAAGATTGGAGCCAATACCCAGAATCTTCAAACTGGACGATTTCAGTCAATATTAGTGTCGAACAATTCCGTAAGACTGACTTTGATAAAAATGTGCTTCGGATTATTGATGAAGCAGGAATTGATCCAACATTATTACGTTTAGAACTCACTGAAAGCATGTTCTATACCGATATGCATAACTCAATTGAGAAAATGAAAAAGCTCATCGAGCGTGGATTAAGATTCTCTATGGATGATTTTGGAACAGGATATTCTTCATTGAATTACCTCAAAATGCTTCCACTGGATCAACTCAAAATTGATCGTTCATTTGTAGAAAATATTGTCGGTAATCCACGTGATATTGCTATTGTGAAAACGATTATTGATTTAGCACAAATTCTTGATCTGAATGTGGTGGCAGAGGGTGTAGAAACTGAAGAGCAGTTCCAAGTTCTAAAAGAAAATGGTTGTAATACGTTTCAAGGCTATTATTTTGGTCGACCTAAACCCATTGAAAAAAAATCTTAAAATACTTAATTAGAATAAAAAATTAAAAAAGAGAGCATTAAGCTCTCTTTTTTTATATGCGATAGATTTTTAGTTAGACTTTCCACCTAAGCTAAAGAACCAATTCAGGAATAATGCAGCAAAGGTAGCCGTTCCAATACCACCTAAATTGAAGCTACCAAATTGAAGCGCAAAGTCACCAGTACCTAAGATCAGCGTGATCGCAGCAATCATGAGGTTTTTATTTTTAGAGAAATCGACACGATGTTCGATCCAAATTTTAGCACCAGCGATGGTAATTAAACCAAACACCACAATTGATGCACCTGCAAGAATCGCAGTTGGAATGGTTTGAATAATTGCACCAAATTTTGGTGATAAGCCAAGGAAAATTGCGAATACACCTGCGATGGCAAAAATAATCGTGGAATAGACACGTGTCACAGCCATCACGCCAATATTTTCCCCATAAGTGGTCATGCCTGGAGCACCTACACCACCGGCTAATGATGTTGCAACACCATCGGCTACAAACGCTTTACCAATATGTGGGTCTAGATTTTCACCAGTCATGGCAGAGACTGCTTTGATGTGACCTAAGTTTTCAGCCACTAAAATTAAAGCTACAGGAGCAATGATGAGCATCGCGTTCATACTGAACTCAGGAGCATGAAAGTTAGGCAGACCAAACCATGCAGCTTGTGTAATCGGCGTGAAGTTAATTGGAGTACCGTAACCCATGATATTCGTAATAACAAAGTATACGATATAAGACAGCACCAAACCCACAAGTAAAAGTAGGCGTTGTAGCATCCCTTTGGTGAATACTGCAATTGAAGCCATACAAATGACAGTAATCAATGCCATCCACATATTAAATGGATTACCCGCGACACTTTTTACCGTTACCGGTGCAAGATGCAGACCGATGATCATGACCACAGAACCTGTTACGACAGGAGGCATGAGCTTTTCAATCCATCGAGTACCTGTTGCCATCACCAGAAAACCAATTAAGGCATAAAGTACACCACAGGTAATAATTCCCCCAGCAGCTAATGCAATATTCGCATTTGCTCCAGCACCGGCATATCCCGTTGCCGCGATGACTACACCAATAAAAGCAAAGCTTGAGCCTAAATAACTGGGCACTCGACCGCCAGTGATGAGGAAAAATAACAGGGTACAAATACCTGACATTAATATGGCAAGATTAGGATCAAAACCCATTAATAATGGTGCTAAAACTGTCGCACCAAACATGGCAAAAGCATGTTGAATGCCAAGAACTACACTTTGCGCAGGAGGTAAATATTCGGTCGTGCCAACAGGACGCGTATCAATATCATCCGTAAAGGGACGCCATTTAGGAAACCAACTGGTCATAAAGTGAGCACTCAATAGTTAAATTGTGCACATCATACGCCTGTTTTATGAGAAATCATCTGTTTCTTGCAAAATTATTAAAACTAATGGTCTGACTTTTATTGAATTTTTACCCATCGGTAAAAAAAATATGTTTTAAAAATAAAGTAAAATCAGCCTATTGCAATTCAGCTATATCAAAAAAATCTATATCCATATTGAGTAAAAAATTTATAGGTGCTTCGTTGTCATTACTGAAAATTAGAATAAAGTCTCTAAATTGCTCAAGCCCATAAAGGTACTTGAGCATAGGCAGTCGTGAAATCAACCCGTATTACGTAATCCAGCAGCAATACCTGCAATACTTACCATTAATGCATGGTCAACCTCAGTTTGTTCGACAGTTCGTTCAGCTAAATATTCGCGACGTCTTTTCATGAGTTCTGCTTGTAACAGGTGTAATGGAAGAAGATAGGGTTTACGAATCTTCATGGCTTGATCAAGAACTTCATTAGAACTGAGTAATTTAGATTCACCTTTCATTGCCAATAAAGTTTGTACTGCGTCATGTAAGCGTTGGCGTAGTTCCGCACCCAATACTTTAAGATTTTCATCTTGGGTGAGATGAGATTCATAATACAATGCGACATTGCTATCTGATTTAGATAGCACCATCTCCAACATATCAATTAAAGTTTGGAAATAAGGCCATTGTTCTAACATTTCATCTAGCTCAGCTTTGTGACCTTCTGAAATGACTTGATTGATGGCTGCACCAGTACCTAACCATGCTGGAAGCATTAATCGAATTTGAGTCCATGCAAATACCCATGGAATTGCACGTAAGGATTCAATACCACCGCTGATTTTTCGTTTCGCTGGTCTTGAACCCAAAGGTAGCATCTGTAATTCAAGCTCTGGCGTCACGGTTCTTAAGTATTGGACAAAATGAGGGTTTTCGCGGACTGTTTGACGGTAAACATTCACAGAGAGTTCCGTCATCTTGTGCATCAACTCGCGCCATGCTGCCTTGGGTTCTGGTGGTGGGAGTAAAGTCGCTTCTAAGGTAGCTGCGGTATAAATTTCTAAATTTTGCAGTGCGATTTCTTCTAATCCAAATTTGAATCGGATCATTTCGCCTTGTTCGGTCACACGGATTGCACCTGAGATTGAGCCAGGTGGTTGTGAAAATAGTGCTTGTTGGGTTGGAGCACCACCACGACTAATTGAGCCACCACGACCATGGAACAAAGTGAGTTGTATACCATGTTGTTTGGCAATAGCTGTTAACTCTTCTTGTGCACGGTACTGAGCCCAATTCGCAGACATGAAACCTGCATCTTTTGCTGAGTCAGAGTAACCAATCATGACCTCGTGCTTGTTTTGAATATGTTGTTTGTACCAATGCATACTGAATAAAGTATTCATGGTCGAAGCTGCGCCATCTAAATCTTTTAACGTTTCAAATAATGGAACTACACGCAGAGGTTGCTTAATACCTGCTTCTTTTTGGAGTAATAGAACCGCCAAAACGTCACTTGGATATTCCGCCATTGAAATAATATAAGCACCTAGACTCTCAGCAGGTTGTTCTGCCAAAGTTCGCATGGTAGCGAATACTTCTTGAACATCAGGATGCTCAATAAGACTTTGAGCAGATTCATTAAGATGTTTAGGAAGTAAAGGGCGTTTGCTTTGCAGTTCTTGTAATAAGAAGTTTTGACGGGCTTGTTCAGTCCATGTCTCAAAATTGCCAAGTCCAAGATACTCAGTAATCGCTGAAATTGCTTGACGATGACGACCTGACTCTTGGCGAATATCTAGTTTTAATAACTCAATACCGAAACAATTCACGCGATAAATAAAATCGAGTAACTTTCCTTGAGCAATACCGGAAAGGTTTGAATCGACTAATGAGCGATAACATAACAATAATGGCTGCAACAACTCATCTTTGTGATGAATAATCTGGCTACGATCCACATCAGAATGTTGACCTTGTAATTTTGCAGTGAGCCATTCTCTTGTAATTTTTAAGCGTTCACGTGTTGTTCTTAAATATTCACGATAAGGCTCTGGATGAGGCTGACCTAAGGCAGTCTTTAGTTCATCACTGCACGCCTGAACAGAAAGCTCCCAACGTAAATCTTCAATATCTCGGAGGTAGAGATCCGCGGCTTTCCATCGAGATAACCATAAAACTTCTTGAGTCACTTTGTGTGTGACATTTGGGTTTCCATCTCGGTCACCACCCATCCAAGATGCAAACCGCACAGGTGCAATATCTAAAGGTAAAGCTTGAGAACAATGCTCTTGAACCAATTGATTCAATTCACGGACAAACTTAGGAATAGCGTTCCATAAAGTTTGCTCAATGGTAGTAAAACCCCATTTTGCTTCATCAATTGGGGTTGGACGATGTTGGCGAATTTCATCGGTTTGCCATGCTGAACAAACCAATTGTTTTAATTCAGAAAGAACTTGAGCGCGCTGTTTGGGGGTCAGCTTTTGCTGATCAAACTTAGATAAACACTCGTTGATCCCATCATATTTTTGGATCAAGGTGCGACGACTAACTTCCGTAGGATGTGCGGTGAGTACAAGCTCAATATTTAGCTCACAAATTTGTTGATAAAGGGTTTCCGCTGAAATCAGCTGTTGTTGAAATTTTTCAAAAAGGGGAATAAGGACATTTGCTGCAGCACCGTTTTCATCAAACTCATTTTGGCGACGGCTACGTACCACATGATATTGTTCTGCAATATTGGCAAAGTTCAGAAAATGTGAAAAAGCGCGTGTCAGTGGAAGAATCTCATCATCTTTTAAACTTAAAAATAAACTTTCTAATTGTTTTTCAGCTTCGCTATCACCATCACGTGCACCTTTCGCGAGTGCACGAATTTGTTCAACTTGATTAAACAAATCTTGTCCAGCTTGTTCTTTTAAAGTCTCTCCTAAAAGATTACCGAGTAAGCGTACGTCTTCACGTAATGGAGCATCAATTTGTTGAATCATTTTTTTCTCCTTTTCTTGTTCTTTTGACTATACCGCTTATTCATGACATGCCAAGCGATTGCAAAATAATTTAAAGAAAATTAGGTGAAAAATACGCCATTTAAGAATGGAGAGAGCTATTTTTTGTATTTCAGCATAAATAATTCGATGGCTTGATGAATAATTTCATCACATTCTGCTTCATTGGGAACCTGACGAACACCTAACAATACTTCATGATGTCGATGCCCTAAGAGTAAAGAAAGGAGCAAATGTGTTTGCTTTTCAGCATCATCTTTCTGGATAAATCCGTGCTCAATCGCTTGAGCAAAAAAATCAGTCCAAACCACAAATAACCGCTTATGAGATGCATTATAAAAAGGTTCAGCCAAAGGATTTTGCTCTGCTGCCAATTCTAATAATAAATGCTCAAGCTTAATGGCTTCAGGAAGATTGACAATTTGCAGCGCTAAACTACACACCTGATAGAAGTCTTCTAAAAAATTGGATTCAGGGTGTAATTGGATTCGCCGAGCATTGATTGATTTTTCGCACGTTTCTGCAATTGCATAGGTAAATAACGATTCTTTATCTTGAAAATGGTTATACACCGTCAGTTTAGTCACGCCAGCTTCTTTGGCAATTTGATTCATGCTTGAACCATGAAAGCCCTGTTTTAGAAACAAACGTTTAGCTGCCTCTAATATTTGTTTCTTTTTAACTAAATCCTTAGGACGTCCAATATTCATTCGCACAAAAAAATCCAAAAAAACAGTTTAGGTCATACCTTGAAAAATGATTTTTAATTACTGTACCATGCGGTATATTAATTAAAAAATAATCAAATTAATATCCCTAATTTGATTTGCCTAAAAATTGACATAAGAGCAGTGCACATGAGTCTTCAAAAATTTGCCACATACAGTCTAATGCTCATTTGTAGCGTGATACTCACCGCGTGTAGTAAGGATAAACCCACAGAGGAACAAATTCCATTTGTGATGGTTGCCCAGCCGAATACTTCCCAAGATGAACTGAAAAGTTATGCAGGAGAAGTTCAGGCGAGACAGCAAACGGCATTGGCTTTCCGTGTTGGAGGACAAATTACTGAACGCTATGTTGATGTAGGGGATCGAGTCAAAGTCGGGCAAGTCTTAGCAAAATTAGATGTGAAAGATGCTCAACTGCAGTTAAATGCTTCAAAAGCTCAGTTAGAAAGCGCGCAATCTGCAGCCAAAATTGCCGAAGAAGAATACAAACGCTTTAAGCAGTTATTACCTATTAATGCGGTGAGTCGTTCGCAATATGATGCCGTAGAAAATCAATATAAATCGGCCATGTCAAATTTAAAACAAGCACAATCAAATTATGCAGTGAGTAGTAATCAGACGGGATATAACCAACTCATTGCCAATAAAAATGGCGTCATCACTGAGCGTAGTATTGAAGTTGGTCAAGTGATCGCAGCAGGGCAGGCAGCATATCAACTGGCGATAGATGGTGATCGTGAAGTGGTGATTGGTGTGCCAGAACAAGCAGTATCAGAAATTAAAACAGGTCAAAAAGCTTGGGTTACGCTATGGTCAAAACCAGAGGAGCGTTTCGCCGCATATGTGCGTGAAATTTCACCTGCTGCCGACCAATCTAGAACATTTAGTGTCAAAGTTGCTTTGACTGAAGGGCGTTCAGCAATTCAACTTGGACAAAGTGCGCGAGTATTTTTTTCAAATACCAGTTCAAATGTGATTAATGTTCCTTTGACCAGTGTATCTGCAACAGAAGATCAGCCTTATGTTTGGGTTGTGAATCCAGATCACAGTATCCGTAAGGTGAATGTTCAAATAGGTGCTTATGGTCGTGATACGGTACCTGTGACCCAAGGTTTAAAAGCTTCTGATTGGATCGTGGTTGGCGGTGTACACTTACTGCGAGATAAACAAAAAATTAATCCGATTGACCGTCAAAACCGTGCAGTCAATGTAAAAGCAGGACAAGTTGGAGCGAAAATATGAACTTTAACTTGTCAGAATGGGCGTTAAAAAATAAGGGACTGATCCTTTATTTCATGATTTTGATGGGAATATTGGGTGTTTATTCCTACTCAAAACTATCACAAAGTGAAGACCCTCCATTTAGTTTCAAAGTAATGGTGGTTCAAACCTATTGGCCAGGTGCGACAGCGGAAGAAGTTTCATTACAAGTAACTGATCGCATTGAAAAAGAATTAATGAGTACGGGGCTCTATGATCGTATTGCAGCCTATTCTCGTCCTGGTGAATCAATGGTGACCTTTGTTGCCAAAGACTCGCTGCGTTCCCATGAATTACCGAATGTTTGGTATCAGGTTAGAAAAAAAATTGGAGATATCAAACACCAACTTCCTAGCGGTGTTCAAGGTCCATTCTTTAACGATGAATTTGGTGACACCTTTGGGAATATTTATGTCTTAACGGGTGATGATTTTGATTATGCTGTGATGAAGGAATATGCCGATCGCTTACAGCTGCAACTACAACGTGTGCAAGATGTCGGGAAAGTTGATTTAGTCGGCTTGCAAGATCAAAAAATTTGGATAGAAATTTCAAATACGAAAACCGCTCAATTGGGTATTCCAGTTTCTGCAATTCAAGAAGCACTACAAAAACAAAATACCATGGCGAGCGCAGGTTTCTTTGAAACAAGCTCAGATCGTATTCAAGTGCGTGTCAGCGGACAATTGAAATCAGTCGAAGATCTCAAGAACATGCCATTACTGGTTGGTGATAAGACCATTCAATTGGGCGATGTGGCTGAAGTTTACCGTGGCTTTAGTGAGCCAGCTCAACCACGTATGCGCTTTATGGGCAAAAATGGTATTGGTATTGCGGTGTCTATGCGTAAGGGTGGTGATATCATTGCGCTAGGGAAAAATCTAGAAAAGACCTTTAATGATCTACAACAAACTTTACCTTTAGGGATGGAACTTAAAAAAGTTTCAGATCAGCCTGTAGCGGTGCAACGCAGTATTCACGAATTTATCAAAGTGCTCGCAGAGGCCGTGATTATTGTCTTATTGGTCAGCTTCTTCTCTTTAGGTTTCCGTACAGGATTAGTGGTCGCTTTCTCTATTCCCTTGGTCTTGGCAATGACGTTCGCAGGCATGAATTTCTTTGATGTTGGACTGCACAAGATTTCTTTAGGCGCGTTAATTTTAGCACTTGGACTTTTGGTTGATGACGCCATCATTGCAGTTGAAATGATGGCCATTAAAATGGAACAAGGATATAGCAGATTAAAAGCCGCAGGTTTTGCTTGGAAGTCGACCGCATTTCCAATGTTAACGGGGACGTTGATCACTGCAGCTGGATTCTTGCCGATTGCCACTGCTGCGTCGAGCACAGGTGAATATACTCGCTCAATCTTCCAAGTTGTAACCATTGCTTTAGTGGTGTCATGGTTTGCAGCGGTACTGTTTGTTCCTTATTTAGGTGACAAATTACTGCCTGATTTTAATCAAATGAATCAGAAAGCTCCGTGGTATCAACGCTTATGGGCAAGATTACGTCAACAACCAGAGCCACAACCCGTCGTTCAACACCATGGTGAGCATCACGATCCATATCAAACTAAGATGTATCAAAAATTTAGATCTTGGGTTGGGTTATGTATTACTTATCGTAAAACCGTCATTGCTGCGACGGTTGCGATATTTGTCTTGTCAATTTTGATGTTTAAATTTGTTCCACAACAATTTTTCCCACCATCAAACCGTGCTGAAATATTAGTGGATCTAAAACTAGAGGAAGGTGCTTCTCTAACAGCGACAGAAAATGCGGTTAAAAAAGTAGAAAAATTCTTGTCGACTCAAAAAGGGATCGATAATTACGTCGCTTATGTTGGTACAGGTTCTCCACGTTTCTATTTACCACTTGATCAACAATTGCCTCAGGCGAGTTTTGCACAATTTGTGGTTTTGGCTTCCTCATTAGATGAGCGAGATGAGATTAGAAAGAATCTGAGTGAAGAAATTAGTAAGTTATTGCCTGAAGTACGGACACGTGTATCGCTATTGGAAAATGGGCCACCAGTCGGTTATCCAATTCAATACCGTGTTTCTGGTGAAGATTTAAATACTGTTCGCCAACGAGCACAATTAGTGTCACAAGCAATCAGTGAAAATCCAAATACCGCCAATGTTCATTTAGATTGGGGTGAGCCGAGTAAAATTATTTCACTTGAAATTGATCAAGATCGTGCGCGTCAGTTAGGCGTATCTAGCTTAGATTTGGCGAATTTCTTAAATAGTTCAATAACAGGTGCTGCGATTAATCAGTATCGTGAGAAACGGGAGTTAATTGATATTCGTTTACGTGGCGATCAAGCGGAACGTGTTGATGTAGCATCGTTACAAAGTCTCGCTGTACCGACGAGTCAAGGTACAACAGTTCCATTGGCACAGATTGCGAATATCCAATATAAGTTTGAAGATGGTCTGATTTGGCATCGTAACCGTTTGCCGACGATTACTGTACGCGCAGATATTCGGACTAAACTCCAACCAGCTACTGTGGTTGGTGAATTAACTGAATCTATTGAGAAAATTCGTGCCGAACTTCCAAGTGGTTATCTGGTAGAAGTGGGAGGCACTGTGGAGGAATCTGCACGTGGGCAAACTTCAGTAAATGCTGGCATGCCGTTATTTTTGGCTGTGGTCTTTACCTTGCTCATGATTCAGCTCAAGAGTATTTCACGTTCGTTTATTGTTTTCTTGACCGCGCCTTTGGGTTTAATTGGCGTGGTATTGTTCCTGTTAATATTCAATAAGCCTTTCGGGTTTGTGGCGATGCTAGGTACCATTGCTTTATCTGGAATGATTATGCGTAATTCGCTTATCTTGATTGATCAGATCGAGCAAGATATCAAAGCGGGTCATTCTCAATGGGAAGCGATTTTAGAAGCGACAGTACGCCGTGCCCGTCCAATTATTTTGACTGCATTGGCTGCTGTGTTGGCGATGATTCCGCTTTCACGCAGTATCTTCTTTGGTCCAATGGCGGTAGCAATTATGGGTGGACTCATTATCGCAACATTATTAACGCTGTTCTTCTTGCCAGCACTCTATGCGGCATGGTTTAAAGTAAAAAAAGAGTCAAAAACCGCGTAGTTTTATGTGAATACTAGGTGCGAAGCATTGAAAAATTCAATATAGTAGTCCCTAGTTTTTAACACAAAATAACACAGTGGGCTGAGTACATAAAAAAACTGAATGTGCACTCGGTTGAGGTATAAAAAAGCATCCATGGGGCGAGACAATTTAACAAGACATCGTCGATTAATTACGATGTCTTATGTATTCATGTTTCTTGCATTGTTCACTGGTATCAGTGCTGCAATCGCCTATTTTTTAGCGCAAAAAGTGGCTCAAGCGCAAGACGCTGAAGTCTGGATCCATGCTCAAGCATTATGGATTGCACGAAATGTTGTGCTATTCATGATGATGGCCGCATTTGCTGCTCTTTGGTTTATTCCTGCCTGCTTTATCTATTGGGATAGTGTGTTATGGGTGAAAGGGTGTACGGTGATTGGTGTCATTTTTACCACAATTGCATGGCTATTTCTCCTAAATGCATGGCTTAAAGGCTTAGTTAAATATCTCCAGAAAAAAGCCGCTTTTTAAAATAATGATTTAATTTACTTGTAATCTCGGAATATGACCCCAACATATTCCGCAGAGAAGTCATATCAAATTTTTTTGTGGAGCATCGCCAGACATGGCTAAACGTGATTATTATGAGGTTTTAGGGGTTTCTAAAACAGCTAGTGATGATGAAATTAAAAAAGCCTACCGTAAGTTGGCGATGAAATATCATCCAGACCGTAACCCTGATAATGCTGAAGCAGAAGAAAAATTCAAAGAAGCTGCTGAAGCGTATGAAGTTTTATCTGATAGTGAAAAACGCAGCATGTATGACCGCATGGGACATAATGCGTTTGAAGGCGGCTTCGGTGGCGGCGGCGGTGGTTTCGGTGGCGGTTTTAGCGCTGAAGACATTTTTAGTCAGTTTGGTGACATTTTCGGTGGTGCGTTTGGTGGCGGCGGTCGCCAACAGCGTCAAAGACGTGGTTCAGACTTACGTTATGTGCTTGAGCTCAGCTTAGAAGAAGCTGTACGTGGCGTAAAGAAAACAATCACTTTTACTGCGCCAGCACCATGTGAAGTGTGTGATGGTAAAGGTTCTAAAAACCCGAATGATGTTGAAACCTGTAAAACTTGTCACGGGGCTGGCCAGGTCCGTATGCAACAAGGTTTCTTCTCAGTTCAGCAAACGTGTAGCACTTGTCGCGGACAAGGTAAGATTATTAAAAATCCTTGTGGCACTTGTCATGGTTCAGGTGTTAAAGATCGTCAACAGACACTTGAAGTTACCATTCCTGCAGGCGTAGATAATGGCGATCGCGTTCGTTTAACTGGAAAAGGTGAAGCGATTCGTGATGGTCAATCAGGTGATCTATACGTAGAAGTTAATGTTCGTGAACATGAAATCTTCCAACGTGATGGCGCGGACTTGTATATGGATGTGCCGATTAGTATCGCTGATGCTGCATTGGGTAAAGAAATTGAGATTCCAACCCTTGATGGTCGTGTGAACTTGAAAGTACCTGAGGGAACACAAACAGGTAAAATGTTCCGTCTACGTGGCAAGGGTGTAAAACCAGTACGCACAAGTATGCAAGGTGATTTACTTTGCCGTATCGTGATTGAAACACCAGTCAACTTAACTGCACGTCAACGTGAACTTTTAAAAGAGTTACAAGAATCTTTAGATGGTGCGGACAGTAAATCTTCACCTAAAAAGAAATCATTCTTCGATCGTTTATTTGACTGATCAGAATGAAATAAAAGCCCGACATTATTGTCGGGTTTTTATTAAGTTATAAATACTTAAGACGCTTAAAGCAAAGTAAGTGATACTACCATTAGATAATTTCTTAGTTTATGGGTGTATTCAAAAAGTTGTTGAGACTTATTTGTTTAAGCTTTTAAAATCTAAAGGTAAATTTTTTAATAGGTTTTGTTAGAACTATAATTTAAAAAAAGAGGATCTGACGATCCTCATCATGTAATTTTGAAAAAACTAATCCTGAGCATCAATACTCTGACCATTCATCCCTATACTGTCTTCGCCCATTAAATATAAATAAGCTGGCATGATTTGTTCAGGCGTTGCCAATACTTTCGGATCTTCATCAGGATATGCTTTAGCACGCATAGCTGTTCGTGTTGCACCAGGATTAATGCAGTTATAACGGATATTTGGATAGACATTTTCTTTTGCAAAAATTTGACTGACCGCTTCAATGGCAATTTTTGAAACTGAGTATGCGCCCCATTTCGCACGTGCTTCACGACCGACACCTGAGCTTGCAAAAACAACAGAGGCATTTTGAGATTTTTCTAATAATGGAAGTAAATGTTGAGTAAGAACAAAAGGTGCTCTTAAATTTACAGCCATTACATCATCCCACACTTCAGCAGGGTAGTGGGCCAATTCAACGCGCTCACCTAAAATCCCAGCATTGTGCAAAATCCCATCTAAACGACCAAATTGTTGGTCAAGCGTTTCCACAAGACGTTCGTAATCATATGCTGTTGCAGTAGAAAGTTGCAGTGGCAAAATTGCAGGTTGAGGAGCACCTAAACTTTCAATTTCGTCATAGATCACTTCTAACTTGTTCAGCGTTCTACCATGAAGAACGACGGTCGCACCATGTAAAGCATAGCTCAACGCTGCTGCGCGTCCAATGCCATCACCTGCACCCGTAATTAAAATTACTTTATCTTTCAATAAATCTGGGCGAGGTTGATATTCTGAATATTTCATGTGCGACCTCCTTCATTGTTCTAATTAAGCTGTTTTTTGGTGAGATTCGATCAATTCGATTAAGTGTTGATGTAATTCTTGTACATCATTCACTATACAATCTGCCTGCCAAGAATCTAAGTCATCTTTGTGTTCTAATGGTAAATATCCGTAAGCAGCCAAAATCGTGTACATATTTGCGCCTCGACCTGCATCAATATCACGTGGATGATCACCAACATAAATGCATTGTTCAGCTGGAACATTAATTTGTTGAGCAGCGAGATACATTGGTTCTGGGTCAGGTTTAGTGTGCTTAACATCATCTGGGCATACGAGAACGGCACAACGTTCAGTTAAGTTTAAGGCTTGAAGTAGTGCCTCACTCAGCCAACGAGGTTTGTTTGTCACAATTCCCCATGGAATATCCCGTTGTTCCAAGTCCTCAATTAAAGGATACATTCCTGCAAAAAGGTCTGTATCCACAGCAATATCAGCACCATAGATATCTAGAAAGCGCTGACGATGTGCAAGGAAAATAGGATCATCAACCTGTAATTCAGGATAAACCAATTTCACCATCGCCCGAGCCCCCTCGGAGACCTGAGTTCGGATCAGGGCTGCATCTACGATCTCTCGACCTTCTTCACGACACATTGCTTGTATAATACGAATAAAATCCGCAGCAGTGTCAATTAAAGTACCATCTAGGTCGAAAAGTATGGCCTTCATTCATTCACCTCATTATGGGTGTAAACCATATAGTTCACATCGACATTTGGGGCTAACCAATAATGTTTAGTTAATGGGTTGTAATGTAAGCCTGTCATATCTTTAAGTTTTAAACCTGCGTTACGAATATCATGCGCTAATTCAGAAGGTTTAATAAATTTATGATAGTCATGAGTTCCTTTTTTCAAAAGACGTAACACATACTCTGCACCGATAATCGCAAATAAATATGATTTTGGATTACGGTTAATTGTGGAGAAGAATACATGACCGTTTGGTTTCACCAGTTTTTGGCATGCTTGAATGATTGACGCTGGATCTGGTACATGTTCCAACATTTCCATACAAGTTACGACATCGTATTGACCAGCTTGTTCTTCAGCCAATTGCTCAACTGGAATTTGACGATATTCGATATTGGTTACGTTTTCTTGTTCTGCATGCAGACGTGCGACATTTAATGGTGCTGCGCCCATATCGATACCGAGGACATCGGCACCACGGCGTGCCATACTTTCGGCCAAAATACCGCCGCCACAGCCCACATCTAGGACTTTTTTGCCACTAAGACCACCTGCATGTTCATCAATCCAATTCAATCGTAATGGATTGATTTGATGGAGAGGGCGAAACTCAGAGTGTTGATCCCACCATACTGCAGCAAGTGCTTCAAATTTAGCAATTTCTTGTGGGTCAACATTCAGTTGAGTCATTACAGCCACCTTAGCAAAGTTCGTTTTAATGGGTAGAATTTATATCAGATCTTAGTGTATCGCTAATTCCAAAAAAAGCGATAAATCTTGTAAAAAAGTTCACAGAATCAAAACGATTTTCTCATATTTGTTTTATAGTGAAACCATATGCTAATCAGAATGATTTAGAGGATAAAAACTTAATGAAAAAGGTGGTTTTTAGTGGCGTTGCCGCTGCGGTGCTGATGGCACTTTCAACAGGTGCAATGGCGAACTTTGTTGAAGGCAAAGATTATACGGTCGTGCAAAACCCAGGAAAGGTTGATGTCGCTGGTAAATTGGAAGTACGTGAGTTCTTTTGGTATGGCTGTGGTCATTGCTTTACTTTAGAACCTCATATGCAATCTTGGTTACGTAAAATTCCAAAAGATGTGAATTTTGTCCGTACACCTGCTGCAATGAACAAAGTATGGGAACAGAATGCACGTGGCTACTACGTTTCTGAAGCTCTTGGTGTTCGTAAACGTACCCATTTGCCTCTATTCCACGCGATCCATGACAAAGGTCAGCAGATTTTTGACCAAAAATCACAAGCACAATTCTTTACGAAGTATGGTATCCCAGAAGCGAAATTCAATAGTTTATATAATTCTTTCGCAATTACTGCCAAAGTCTCTCAAGCGAATAAATTAGCGCAACAATATCAATTGACGGGTGTGCCAGCTGTTGTAGTAAATGGGAAATATGTCGTACAAGGTGATAATGGCCGTGTGTTACAAGTGGTCGATTATCTATTGGATAAAGAGCGCAAAGCTAAATAATAGAAAACCCGCATTGAGCGGGTTTTTTTTATGCCTCAGTATTATTCCAATTCAAAATCCCTTTAAAGATTAATCGTATTTGGGTAATGGACTGTTTTTTGAGTACTAATTTTTGTAATTCAAGCTCCATACCTGAATATTGACGGCCCAAGCTAATCCAAGACATTGCCCATGTAAAACATAAATTAATTAAAATATTCGACAACATTTTTAGATCATCAGCTTGATGAAAATTTTGTACGATTTCGAATTTTTGTAGGTCATTGGCCAAATCAGAATTTAGAAACTCAATTTCACGAGCAATCGCACGTCTTACCACTTCAGACCCCCCCCAGCGCTCTGCGATCATAAAAATCCAAGGTTGGGTATTTAAATCGATGGCTTCAAAAAAAAGTTCCATGCTGGTTTCGGCTTTCGCATCAGGGTGGGCCAAACCTTGACCGAGCTGATGAAGTACGGTTTTCAAATATAACGCGACTTGATCCACCAACTCTTGGCCTAATTCATCCATATCTTGAAAATGTCGATAAAAGGCTGTTGGCACCAAACCAACCTCACGTGCAACTTCACGCAGACTAATACTGCTAAATGAACGGCCAGATGTGCTTAAGCGCAAAGCGGCATCCAGTAAAGCCTGACGACTTTGTTGTTTACGTTCATCGCGTATAGACATCTTAAAACCTGAGAAGTGAAGTCGAGATGAGTCTATCAAAAAAATATAAAAATTAAACGACGAATGTCAGTGAACATGTGTTGACTCAATTTCAAAATCAATATAGTGTACACTTGTTCACTATTAGAACACTTGTTCACTCAATTAAATTGAAATACAAAAGAGGAACGTTTGAGATGAGTAGTTATCTGTCATATCGTCCTGAATGGATTCGAGAAGATTTCGTCGATTTTATCGCTGAAAAAATACATCCAACTTTGGCTTGGAAAAAAGTCAAAGCATCGCTCGTGAGTCGTCAGGCACTTAGTCACGATTTCTATGAGATTCATTTATGTCCAAATCACAATTTCGATTTTCAACAGATTGAGGCAGGGCAAAGTGTTTTAGTGACAGTCGTAATTGCAGGCGTGCGTCTACAACGTAGTTATTCGATTGTGGAAATTTCTGCGACAGGTAATCTGGTGATTGCTGTCCGAGCTCAAGGAGTAGTGTCGAATTGTTTAAGTCAATTGGCGATAGGTTCTGTTGTGGAAATTTCTCAAGCGCAAGGTAAATTTACGCTTGAGCCGACTCAACAGCCAATTGTGTTATTGGCGTCGGGGAGTGGCATTACCGCCATTTATGCATTGCTTACGAAGGCTTTAAACACATTATCTGTACCTATCTATTTGATTTATTTCTGTCGAGATGACGCGTTCCACGTGAAACTACAACAGCTCGCTTCAAAACATGATCATTTTAATTATCACTATTTTAATACACGCCAACATAAACAATATCTGACATTGGCGTTGTTAGAGCAGTTAATGCCAAGTTTTAGGCAAGCACAGATTTATGCATGCGGTGCAACTTCGATGATGCAAGCTGTAAATCAAATTTGTCATGAAGAGGGGATCAGCAATCAGCTCAAACAAGAGTTTTTTCAAATCCGTGTAGATGAAGAAATTGAAAAACAATCTGTCACGTTTATCCGCAGTCAGAAATTGTTTGAAGCTCAAAAAAGTTTGTTGGTGAGTGCTGAAGAGGCTGGATTAAGACCCGCTCATGGATGCCGAATGGGTATTTGTAATGCATGTGTCTGTAACAAAGTGAGTGGCGCTACTAAAAATATGCTCACAGGTGAAATTGAACATGAGCCAAATCGACAAATTAAATTATGTATTAGTCAGGCAGTAAGCCCTGTTGTGATTAATTTGTAATTTAACGGTATCGTATAAGACTGGAGAAAAATAATGAATATGTCACTTAATACAACATGGCAATCAAAATCTAAACATCTGACCGCTGAGCAAACTGAAGCATTTGGACAACGCGTTGAGCAGATCCGACTCAGTATTATGAATAATTTGGGTGAACAAGATGCCAAATATATTTATAAGATTCGTAACTTTGTTCGCTATAGCGAGATTGGCTCACGTGCATTGCTGATGTTTGGTGGTTGGATTCCACCTGTTTGGTTGGTGGGTACAGGATTACTAGGTGTGTCCAAAATTGTTGAAAATATGGAACTTGGACATAATGTGATGCATGGTCAATTTGACTGGTTGAATGATCCTAGTTTAAACGGTGCGACATATGACTGGGATACCATCTCAACAGGCGATGACTGGAAATATACCCATAACTATGTACATCATACTTATACCAATATTGTGGGGATGGATCATGATGTAGGTTATGGCTTACTTCGTGTTTCAGCATCTCAACCGTGGGAACCAAGATTTTTGTTGAATATTCCATTAGCGATTCAATTGATGGTGTTTTTTGAATGGTATGTCGGTGTTCAAAACCTACACTTGGAAGACGCGCTTGTTTATAAAACCAAATCTTGGAACCAAGTGTGGAAAGATGCTGAAAAATTAAGAAAAAAAGTACGACGTCAGGTGGTGAAGGATTATATCTTTTTCCCGATTATCGCTGGTCCAAATGCGCTTCCTGTCTTCGTAGGAAATGCAGTTGCAAATGTAATTAGAAGTCTGTGGTCATCTGCAGTGATTTTTAATGGTCATTTTACTGAAGATGCAGAAACATTTGAGATGGATAATACCGAAAATGAAACGCGAGCAGAATGGTATTTACGTCAAATTCGAGGTTCAAGTAACTTTACGGGAACATCATGGCTGCATATTTTGAGTGGTAATTTGAGTCATCAAATCGAGCATCATTTATTCCCTGATATGCCTGCAAATCGCTATGCAGAAGCTGCGCCAAAAATTAAAGCATTATGTGAGGAATATGGCATTCACTATAATGAAGCTAACTTTATGAAACAATTCTGGAGCGTTTGGGTTCGTTTAGCTAAATGTTCTTTACCAAATGATAAGACAACTAAAATTTCTCAATCTATAAGAAAATTAAGAGGAATATTTGCCTGACTATCACTATTTAGTTTAATTCATGAAAGGCATGGAGCATTGATCTGCAAGAATAAAAGCACCTTTAGGAATCTGATACAGGTTGCGTTTGAAGAGCTCGAAATCATGTACTGCACCACGACTCGTGCATAAACTCAGAACTTGCTGTGTTCTATAATGGATAATGGCTTGTACTTTAAAAGTATGTGCCTTCTTCTTACCATCATAGCTTTTCTTCTGTTTTTTTAGGTCTTTGTATTGGAATTTCTGTGGCATCTACGATCACCACATTCCAGTCGATACCTTCGCCTTCAGGCAAATTATTGGGTAAATTAAATAGATTGGACTTGATCAGGCAATCCTCTAAGTGGCGGACGATTCTTGAAGCAGTAGGCTCTGATACACCATAACTCGTTGCGACATGAAACAATTTTCGATATTCACGCCAATAACTTAAGCACAGAAGGATTTGATCTTCTACACTTAACTTAGATGGTCTACCTTTAGCAGGTACAAGCATTTTTAGCTGTTCAGTCATTAAATCAAAGGTTGACCATGAGATGCCTGTATATCGCTTAAACTGTGTTTCAGAAAGCTTCTTTGAGTCGATGTATTTCATTCGCAATTTATGCATGAATATTTAAAATTATTCGGTACAAATAGTCAGCAAGGGATAGATCTTTTTTTGATTTATGAAAGAGATCTAGTATCTTATTTCTGAGTACTATTATTTCGAAAATTAAAAGTATAGATGTGAAAAAATGAATATTGGAATCTTATTATTTGATGAGGTTGAGGTCTTAGATTTTGCAGGGCCCTATGAAGTCTTTGCTATTACTACAGATAATCATAATAAAAAGCTTTTTAATGTGTTTACTGTGGCACAAAAACATGAAATTAAAGCAAGAAATGGTCTTGCAGTAAGAAGTGATTACCTCTTAGACAACTGTCCATCTATAGACATTCTCGTGATCCCTGGAGGATATGGTGCTGAAACAGTCGAGCTATATAATACTCATCTATTGAATTGGATAAAATTAAAACACGAAACGTCAAATATCACATTCTCTATTTGCACAGGAGCATTCATCTTAGCGGAGGCAGGGCTACTAGATGGGCTAAATGCTACTACTCATTGGATGGATATTTCACGTTTAGAGGCAGAATACCCTAAAATTACAGTTATGAAAGATGTTAGGTTTGTAGATGAAAATAAGATAATAACTTCTGCTGGGATATCATCAGGGATCAATGCTTCTCTATATATCGTATCTAAAGTAACGAATAGAGATGTTGCATTGAATACAGCAAGAAGAATGGAATTTGAAACTGACTTATAGATTTTCTAAAATTAAAATAAGACACCTTATGCGAAGTTGGATTAAATCGCTTTTTCTTTTGCTCTCAATGAGCTTTTAGGTATGACTTAATTCTTTCAAAATTTAAGTTTGTCAGATTTAAAACACGGACTTATAACAAAGTTAGATGCCATCAATCTGCTATAATGTGCCCAATCTTTTTTTAAGTAAAAATTAGGACGTATTATGCGTATTGACCAGCGTGCATTAGACCAGTTACGTGATGTTAAAATTACTCGAAACTATACACGTTATGCAGAAGGTTCAGTTTTAGTTGAATTTGGTCATACCAAAGTTCTTTGTACTGCCAGTGTTGATAATTCAGTACCGCGCTTCTTGAAAGGAAAAGGCCAAGGTTGGGTGACTGCTGAATATGGCATGTTGCCACGTTCAACCCATACACGCAGTGACCGTGAGGCAGCTCGTGGTAAACAAAGTGGACGTACTCAAGAAATTCAACGCTTAATCGGTCGTAGCTTACGTGCTATGGTGGATTTGAAGAAATTGGGTGAAAACACGATTACAATCGACTGTGATGTTATTCAAGCCGATGGTGGTACACGTACAGCGTCTATTACAGGTGCTGCGGTAGCCTTGATTGATGCTATGAATTCATTACTTGAGAAAAAGAAAATCAAACAAGATCCACTCAAAGGTTTGGTGGCTGCAATTTCTGTTGGTATCTATCAAGACGAAGTACTACTCGACTTATGTTATGAAGAAGATTCAAACTGCCAAACAGACTTGAATGTGGTGATGACTCAGGGGGGGGAGTTTATTGAAATTCAAGGTACTGCAGAAGATAAACCGTTCACGCGTACGCAATGTAACGCAATGCTTGAAATGGCTGAGAAAGGCATTCAAGAGTTAATTCAAAAGCAACAACAAGCACTAGGCTGGTAATTCGCATCTGATAGCATGCGTTAATTGCAAAAAAGCACCTTGATAGAGGTGCTTTTTTTATTTCATAGATTTGCAATTGAAGTTTCATTACAGCGTCACGAAAAAAGCGTATCACTGAGTTCGCATAAAACGAGAAGGATAACTACATGCGAGCTTATTTTTTTATACTCATCCTTACACCGAGTATTTTGTTAACAGCTTGTGGGGGAGATGATGATAACCAAACATCCAAACCGCAACCTTCAGATCCAAGCTGTGAAATCCACTGTGCTCCATAACCATAACAAGAATAAAAACAGGATAATTGTATGAACCGTCGTGACTTTATTTTAAATTCGACCAAGACATTATTGGGTGCATCTGCATTAGCGAGTTTTCCGTTGAGTATTCAAAAAGCTTTAGCAATTGATGCAAAAGTGGAAACTGGCACTATTCAAGATGTGAAACATGTGGTGATTTTGACTCAAGAAAATCGTTCTTTTGATAACTATTTTGGAACATTCAAAGGAGTACGTGGTTTTGGTGATCGATTCACCATTCCATTGAGTGGTAAAAGAGCGGTGTGGGAACAGTATGATGCCAACAAAAATAAAATTTTGCCTTATCACCTAGACAGTTCATTGGGCAATGCTCAACGTGTTTCGGGCACACCTCATTCATGGAAGGATGGTCAAGCCGCTTGGGATTGTGGGCGTATGGGCAATTGGGTGGAACATAAACAACCTCAATCCATGGGTTATTTTAAGAAACAAGAACTCGAGTTCCAGTTTGCGCTAGCAGAAGCATTTACTTTATGTGATGCCTACCATTGCGCTATGCACGCGGGAACTAATCCCAATCGTAAATTTATTTGGACAGGGACCAACGGGCCAACTGCTGCAGGTGTCGCGAGTGTAGTCAACGAGTTTGATAGTATTGGCTCATCAATGATCGGTTACGACTGGACCACGTATCCTGAACGATTACAGCAGGCTGGGATCAGTTGGAAGGTTTATCAAAATATGCCCGATAATTTTACGGATAATCCTTTGGCGGGATTTAAGCAATATCGCAAAGCCAATGAATTATCTGGTAAGCCAGTTAGCCATGCCAATATTTTGTCGCCTGAATATGATGAGCGTATTGATCAACGACAACCTCTCTATAAGGGTATTGCCAATACGATGCCTAAGGACGGAGGTTTATTAGGACAATTTAAACAAGATATCTTAGACGGTAAATTGCCACAGGTGAGCTGGGTGGTCGCACCAGCAGCGTATAGTGAACATCCGGGACCATCAAGTCCTGTTCAAGGCGCGTGGTACATTCAAGAACTGTTAAACACTTTAACGGCAGATCCAGAGTTATGGAGTCAGACGGTTTTACTGGTCAATTTTGATGAAAATGATGGTTTCTTTGATCATGTACCATCGCCATCTGCACCATCAAGAGAAATCAATGAAGCAGGTGATATCGTTAAAGTTCATGGTAAAACCACGTTATCAGAACAAGAGATATCATATGAATATTTCAATCACCCACGTGTATCAGGTTCGACAGCACAGCCTGAATTAAAATTTAAAAATGGTAAGAATGAAAACTTCTGGCATGGTGTGTATGGTCCAGGAGTACGTGTTCCAATGTATATCATTTCACCGTGGAGTCGTGGGGGATGGGTCAACTCTCAGGTATTTGATCATACTTCAATTATTCAATTTCTTGAGCAACGTTTTGGCGTGCAAGAGCCTAATATTAGCCCTTATCGTAGAGCAGTCTGTGGTGACCTTACGTCGGCGTTTGACTTTAAGACACCTAACTTTAATATTCTGCCAACACTCAATGGGCAAAGAACAAAACAAGAAGCTGACAATACGCGTCGTTCGCAAGAGCAACTCAGCAAGGTTCCAGTCCCAGCAAATCAACAATTTCCTGTGCAAGAATCTGGAATACGTCATTCTCGAGCATTACCTTATTTATTACATACCAGCGCGCGCGTACAGGTTGCAACCCGAAACATACAATTGATTTTCGCAAATGGTGGAGAACAAGGTGCGGTTTTCCATGTCTATGACAAACTAGATTTAAATGCCATTCCTCGACGTTTTATGGTGGAGGCAGGCAAACAGCTTGAGGATGTTTGGGAACTAGTAGATGATCAATATGATCTTTGGATACTTGGACCAAATGGTTATCATCGAGCATTCAAGGGAAATCTTCACCATCAAATTGAAAGAGATCATTTGCCAGAAATTCGAATTTGCTATGAAGCCTGTCAACCTAAAATAATTTTAAAAATACGGCATGATGGTGCTGAAGCTGTGGAGATGATGGTCAAGGACAATGCGTACTACAATCAAAAAATGTGGACTGTCAAAACTCAAGCGAATGAGGCTGAACTTCATCTCGATTTAACGGAGTCTTGGGGATGGTATGATTTTAATGTGGTAATTGCCCAACAGCAGGGAGAGCAGGCTTATGAACGTCGATTTGCTGGACGTATTGAAACAGGGCAGCATACATGTACCGATCCTATGATGGGATTATTGCAACCTAAATCTTAAACACGAAGTAAAAAAGCCGTGAATGTTCACGGCTTTTTTCACAATTGAAAAATTCAGGCATTAAGACAGTCGAAATGAATTAGAGATCCAACCTTTCGGAAGTTGAGGCATTATAAGCTCCTCAGGGCGATTTGGATCTTCATCCAGTTGCTTACCACCATAAATGACATCATTGATCTGTCCATTTTGATTTTGATATGTTAACCAAGGATAGGTTTTACCAAACCCAACAGGATCTTGGGTGTAATCACAAACACCATCTGGAAAAACTTTTTGTAATCGAGCCCATTGCTCATCTGTAAAGTTAATATTGGGGTAAAGACGACGTGTGAGTGGTTGTAGTTTACATTTATTGGCGTAGGTACTAATTTGATCACCTGCTACCATTCGCGGTGTTTTATAGACTGGTACACGAAGGTTATTGCAGAACCCAGATCTTCGAATCGTTCCTAATGTGATACATGAGTCGTTAAGATTTACTTTATTGCGAGTGAGTTTCTGTGGCAGAGGTAAATTGCTTGTATCATTTTTTACGCGATCCAACCATTGGTTCATATCATCGAAACTGATTTCTAAACATTTAAGATCGCCAATCATAATGGTATCACCTCCATAAAGAAGCTGATTGTTATGATGTCCATGTGCTTTGTCTAAACGTGCTCTAATCGCGAATGCTCGGTAAGCATCATGGAATATCGCTGGATCTGGACCACGACAATCAATAATCGCCACTTGATCTAAATTATTGGCAACATTGATTAAACCAGTTCGATAAGCATTTTTTAAACCTTGCTCCGTTGCATATAACCGTTCGGGAATTGGATTAATATCAATATCAACTCCACCGAGGCGTTCATTTAATAAAACAAATTTTTCAGCATTGATCACACCATCAAATAAGGTTTGAAGCCCGTATTGCACACCGACATTATCAATTGGTAGGTTAGCAAACCCAATATTTCGCTGGTTTTCGACAGGACTCCAAATTTGTCTAAGCTGTTGTGTATTTGGATCAACTTCAGTTGGATTTCTGAGACCCAACAAATTTACAGCAGCCTCTTGAATTGAACAGCGTGTCCCATTCGGATTTGAGGTGGCATTGTACAGTTGTGTTTCTGATATTCCGCTACAAATTGTATTTGGTCGAGCAACATCGAATTGCGCAAGTTCACTGACATAACCATTAATCTCAGAAATATGACCTTGAATATGGTTAATTTGATGAGGGAGGAAAGAGCGGCCTTCTGCTGTTTTAAAATAATTGATCATAATATGATAATCAGCAAACTGAGACGCTGTACTCCATGCATCAGGGAAGGAGCACGTTACTAACAAACCTTGGTATACACCTGGATAAGCGTTAGCTACCCATTGAGATGCGAGCGCGCCACCTGAACAGCCTTGTCCAATCGTGTAGTCTAAAGTGCCGTATTGTTCGATAAAACGTTCTTTGGCCATAATGATTGATTCAGCTTGAACAGCCAAATTACAGTTATGTCCACTGTTGGATAGCGCCGTAGACATGACGCCATAACCTTTGCCCAAAGCCTTGATGGTAATATCTGGCAAAATAGAAGTTGATGTCGCAACCACGGTAGGCGCGGTTGCAGACTGATAATCATTTCCGCAACTTTGCCCATGGGTTACTAACAGTTTATTATTAAATTGGGGTTGTGGATTCAACGCAGTCCAAGGCTGATTAGGATTAAACAATACAGCAAACCGATATTCATCACGATTTTGATAGCCGACCTCCTCTCGAATGATAAATGGCACTTCTACGCCTGTATCGGTCTTAATTTTGGAAATTAGACCCGCCGAAGGTGGTTTCTCAGGATTATAGGTTTGTAAAGTTCCGACCAAATTCCGATAGTAGTAATTATATTGAACAGGTTTACGACAAAATAAATCAGTCGAGCCGTTGGTACAGGTCCATGGATTAATTTGAGGTCCAGATAAAAGAGGGCCTGTGGTACTGAAATTTTTTAAATATAAATTTTGAATTTCATTTGGTGTTTCAATTTTAAGTAGATTTTCCCCTAACCGTAATCCATCTAATAGCACTCTATTCTGAGCATTAGAAAAGCGAGATTTGATGTCCTGTCCATTTAAATGAATGCTTATATTTGAGTCATTAAAATTAATCGATGGGTCTAATTCGATCAATACATCATTATCTGTCACAAGATCGGGGCGAGTTGATAGAACAGTCACGAATTCTTTTTCAAGTTTATTCGTTGGATTGTCAGGATCAGTTGGATTGGTCGGAGTTGGCTGTGATCCATTACCACCGCCTGAATTCCCCCCAGATTCGCTGGAGCTTTTACAACCGACGAGTAAGCTGCTACTAATCGCGACGCTTAAAAGCGTATAGATCATTTGCGTTTTCATGTGATTTCCCTAATGTACAACATGGTGGATGCAATCGATCCGATGACTGCATTTCTTTTTATTTATTCACTGACATTCTGCATGGTCTATGCGTTGACACCCTCCTATTATTTAGACAATGCGAACTCATGGTTTAATTGTATTTATTGGCTTCACTATGAATGAAAATTGAGCAGCATTCCATGACAGAAAATTGAATAATTGTAAAATTAAGGCGAATAAATAGTTGAAATTTAATGATTTACTTTGCATTCTATGGATTTAGCATGATTTTGATTAAAAAATAATCTTAAAGCGTGGAAGGTATCAACTAGGACCATATAAATTCAAATTTTTTTGTATTCTTGCGATAAAGTTAATGTAGCATCACAGTTTTAAGCAATTAAAAAAAGGAGCAAAGCCCCTTTTTTATTGAGAGATAGGATTGAATCAATTAAGCGTTAAAGCGCATAGATAAATCGATGGCTTTGACATCTTTAGTCAGTACACCCATGGAAATAAAGTCGACGCCTGAAGTAGCAACTTCACGTAAGTTCTCGATGGTAATATTACCTGAAGCTTCTAATTTACAACGACCAGCCACATGCTTGACTGCATCAATCATTTGTTGTTGGCTGAAATTATCTAACATAACGATATCCGCACCAGCATCTAAAGCTTGGTTTAACTCATCCCAAGTTTCAACTTCGACTTCCACAGGTTTACCTGGTGCAATGGCATGCGCTTTGTCGATTGCTTGCTGAATGCCACCTGCAGCCATAATATGGTTTTCTTTAATTAAAAAAGCATCGAATAAACCTAAACGATGGTTTTGACCACCACCTACACCCACCGCATATTTTTGCGCAATACGTAAGCCTGGTAATGTTTTACGTGTATCAAGCAGTTTGGTATTTAAACCTTCCAAATGTTTCACATATTCAGCCGTTTTTGTAGCAACAGCAGAAAGGGTTTGTACAAAATTAAGTGCTGGGCGTTCAACGGTTAACAGACTGCGTGCTGAGCCGGCAAGTTTTAAAAATGCCTCATTGGCTTGAACTTGATCGCCATCTTGCTTTAACCAAATCACATCAACGCTTGGATCATAGGCTTTAATTAAAGCATTCACCCACGGTTGCCCTGCAAGAATCATCGTTTCGCGACTGATAATGGTTGCTGTTGCTTGTTCATCTTCAGGTGTCAGCAATGCGGTGATATCACGCTCACCAATATCTTCTTGCAATGCTTGTTGGATATTGATTTGAATTGATTGTTCAAGCAAAGATTGCGGTATGCTCATAAAATCCCTATTGTAGGCACCAGAAAAATGAGCAATATATTACCATTGCACCTCAAGTAATGGTGCTGTTTTTTTCGTCCAAGTCTTTTCCAAAGATGAGCGTGGATGAATTGTCATAAGTTGCAAACACGGATTGAGATCACACATGTCGAATGTACCCAAGCTTCAAGTGGTAGATGGTGTATTACAAGGTGCAAGATTTATTGCTTCACCAAATTTTAATCAAAGACCAGACCATACTGACATTCAACTGGTGGTCATCCACAATATTAGCTTACCGCCCTCACAGTTTGGAGGAGGCTATATTGAGCAGTTTTTCCAAAATAAATTAGATTGGAATGCACACCCTTATTTTAAAACCATTGAAGGGATGCAGGTCTCAGCACATTTATTGATTTTAAGGTCAGGCGAAATTTTACAGTTTGTTAATTTTAAAGACCGTGCTTGGCATGCGGGACGCTCTACGTACATGGCAAATCCAGAATGCAATGATTATTCTATTGGCATTGAACTCGAGGGTAGTGATGATCAAGATTTTACGGAACAACAATATCAAGCTTTAGTTGAGGTCGTGGCAACACTTCAACACGCTTATCCTAAAATTAAAAGTCATATCGCAGGGCATTCAGATATTGCACCTGGACGAAAGACCGATCCAGGACCGCATTTTCAATGGTCTTATTTTAGAGATCAATTAAAACAACGAAAAATATGATGCTTTGTCGAATGAAATAACAATTTAAAAGCGAAGTTTTATTACAATATCGTCAATCTTTTTAAGTGGTGAATATGATGGCGCTTTGGCGATCCACCTTTATTGTGAGTGCAATGACCATGTTGTCTCGTGTCATGGGGCTTATTCGAGACATGGTGCTGTTAAATGTGTTCGGGGCAGGTAAAGACTTCGATACTTTTGTTGTAGCGTTTCGTATTCCCAACTTTTTTAGGCGTCTTTTTGCCGAAGGTGCATTTTCCCAAGCATTTATTCCTGTTCTCACAGAATATAAAACCACCAAACTCCATGCTGAAGTTCAGATCCTAATTAGTCGGGTATTTGGATGTTTGCTTACCGTGATGACTGCATTAACTTTGCTGTGTATGATTGTTGCACCTGCGATATTGTATGTTTATGCGCCAGGATTTCATGCCGATGCAGTCAAATTTGATTTGTCAGTCGACTTATTCCGTCTCACCATTCCCTACCTGATGTTTATGTCGCTGACGGCATTTGCCAGCAGTATCTTAAACAGCTATGGCTCATTTACCACACCCGCATTTGCGCCAGTGTTGTTGAATATTGCAATGATTGCAGGGGCTTTGTGGCTGTCTCCATATATGGAAACACCCATTATGGCATTGGGTTGGGCAGTGGTGTTTGCTGGCATTTTGCAATTAGCCCTACAAATTCCGGAACTGTGGCGCAAAAAACTCCTGATCCCCCCTAAAGTTGATTTTAAGCACGAAGGTGTCGAGCGTATTTTAAAATTAATGTTGCCTGCACTGTTTGGGGTTTCAGTCACACAAATTAATTTACTACTCAATACCATTTGGGCGTCTTTTATGCAAAATGGTTCTGTGTCATGGCTTTATACTGCAGAACGGATGACCGAATTGCCTTTGGGCTTAATTGGTGTAGCCATTGGAACGGTGATTCTGCCTGCACTCTCTGCGCGTAAAGCTGAACAGGATCAAACTAAATTTAAGGCCATGTTAGATTGGGCTGCACGTGTCATCGTATTTGCTGGTATCCCAGCCAGTATCGCTTTATTTATGTTGTCTACACCGATTATTCAAGCGCTGTTCCAACACGGTGCTTTTGATGCACGAGCGACAGAAATGACCGCTTTGGCATTACAATGTATGAGTGGTGGTGTTTTGGCATTCATGTTAATTAAAGTCTTTGCTCCTGGATTTTATGCGATTCAAGATACCAAAACCCCAGTACGTGTTGGCCTAATGGCAGTTGCAGCCAATGCCATTCTCAATGTGGTTTTTATTGGTATCTTCAAATGGATGGGCTGGGAAGAACTCCATATGGCATTGGCGTTGTCATCTACAGGTTCTGCTTTAGTCAATGCAGGGATGCTATATTTCTATTTACACAAGCGTGAAATATTCCGATTTGGTCCGCATTGGAAAAAATTATTTTTCCAATTTATGGTCGGTAACGCCGTGATGATCGCAGCTTTATGGTATGGTCTAAGCTGGTATAACCCAGATGTAGCACCGTGGATGCGTGTATTTGAAGTGCTTGGTCTCTGTGTATTGGGTGTGGTTGCTTATGTATTGGGTTTATTTGCGACTGGCTTTAGACCAAGACAATTAAAACATGGCTAGTGTTTCAACCAGACCCTAAATAAAACAAAAAAACATCGCGGAAGCGATGTTTTTTTATAAGTCATGTGAACATTAAGGCAAAACTTTTAAAAGTTCGACATCAAAGATTAAGGTGCTGTTCGGCTCAATCGCATCGCCCGAACCGATCTCACCATAGGCCAAATCAGCAGGAATAAAGAAGCGGTATTTAGCACCTTCCTTCATGAGTTGTAAGCCTTCAGTCCAACCCGGAATGACTTGACTCACTTGGAATTCAACCGCTTGATTACGCGCGATCGAACTATCGAATACTGTGCCATCGATTAAACGTCCTTCATAATGAACTTTCACTTTTGACGTCGCTTGAGGCGTTTTGCCTTGACCTTGCTGAATCACTTGATATTGCAGACCTGTTGGTCGTGTGACGATACCTGCTTTCTTGGCATTCTCTTGTAAAAATTGCTGCCCAGATTTTAAATTTTCTGCAGCCAATTTTTGAAATTCGATCAGCTGTTTGGATTCACTCTGCTTTTTGTATTTGGTTAAAGCCTGCGCCATTTCTTGATCGGTTAAACTCGATTTTTGACCAGTTGAGCCTTGTTTCAATCCTTCAATAAAGGCATCCAAATTAATATCTTTTAATGTATCCGCATTAGTGCGTCCCATCACATAGCCATAGCTATATCCGAGCTGATCTTTCTCAGTACTTTTATTGCTAATGTTTGCCGCAAATGAGGCAGAGCTGAGGATCAGCAGACTGCTTAATATAGAGATTTTTTTCATTATTCAAATCCAAAAAAGGAGAGCTGAGGGCTCTCCTTTTGATTAACTTATTTGACTTCGATTAATTCAACATCAAAAATGAGCGTGCTGTTTGGTGGAATCGTACCAGGAACACCCTGTTCACCATAAGCCAGATTTGATGGAATATATAAGGTTGCTTTACCGCCTTCCTTCATCAATTGTAGGCCTTCGGTCCAACCAGGGATGACCTGATTCAACGGAAATTCAATCGGTTCACCACGTTCAACCGAGCTATCAAAGACTTTGCCATCAAGTAATTTACCGGTGTAATGCACTTTAACCACAGAGTTTGCAGCAGGTTGTTTTCCTGTACCTTCTTTGCTGACGAGATACTGCAAACCAGAAGCAGTTGTTTTAACATTCGGTTTTTTTGCATTTTCAGCAAGGAAGCTATTGCTTTGTGCATTGGCAGCTTTAGAGTCTTCGACTTTCTTTTCTTCTAATTCTTTTTGTAAAGCCACATAGGCAGTTTGCAGTTCTTCATCGGTATAGGCACGTTCTTTTTTAGCATGCGCTTCACGGACACCGACAATAAACGGATCAATCGCGACTTCAGGAGGAGTTTGGCTGGCAACTTCATAACCGAGCGCATAACTGATTTTATCAATCGGTTTTGCATCAGCAGTCATACTAGAAACTGTCGCAGATGTTGGATGTTGACTTGCATAATAAACAGGGACGAGCGCAGCACCGCCTAAAACGACAGCAACAGCGATGGGTAAAGCTTTACTCATGAGATTTCCAATTTTTTTCAATTATACGTGCGATATTCTAAAATCGCGGAACTAAAACAGCATAGCGTCAATTCACTTTCAGCGATATAGAATTTCAATGAAATCAACAAAATTTCACAAATATACAGTGCTTGATCGGCATAAAAAAAGCCTGAATAGATCAGGCTTTGATTCAACAATAATTAATCATTGTCCTTTGAGGCTTTATACGCATACGCATAGTTATAACCATAGCCATAACCCGCTGCATTACGTTGAATGTCATTTAAGATAAAGCCATTCACTTTCACACCGGCTTGTTCGAAACGATTGACTGTGATTTCGAGTTCTTTCATTTGTGTCTTCGCATAGCGAGCAATGACAATATTCACACCTGCATATTGCGAAATGATAATACCGTCAGTCACCGCAAGTATAGGTGGCGTGTCAATGATCACATGATCAAACTGTGTTGAAAGCTGTTCAAGCAACTGTTTGAATTTTTCAGAACTCAACATCTCAGATGGATTGCTCGGACTCTTACCACGAGTGATCACACTTAAACCAGAGACTTCAGTGTCTCGAATAATATTTTGTAGAGAGTGCTGATCAGTCATGTAATCAGTCAAACCTGGCTGTGTTTCAATATTGAAATATTTGTGTAGATAACCACGACGTAAGTCAGCATCAATAATCAAAACACGTTTGTCGGCTTGTGCTAATATCGTGGCTAAATTGGTTGAAATAAATGATTTACCCACTTCAGGTGCAGGACCAGAAATCATAATCACATTATTTCGAGCTGAACTCAGCGCAAAATGAATCGCCGTGCGCATACTGCGTAAACTTTCAATCGCAATATCATCGCTATTCTTAATCGCCAGAATTGGGATTTTCTTATGCTTTTTCAGCATCTTAATTCGGCTTTCTTGTACTGGCGAACGCGGTACTGTTGCATAAACCGGTAGATCTAATTCATTTTCAATTTGACTAGAATCTTTGATGCCTGAACGCATCATATTACGTAACAGCGCCAGAAGTGCCCCGAGGAAACCGCCAACAAATATCGATAACACTAAAACAATCAGTTTCTTGGGTTTAATTGGTTCAATTGGTTCTACGGCCGTATCAACAATACGAACATTGCCAATTTCCCCCGCTTTCGCAATACGAAGTTGTTGGTACGAATTCAGCAAAGCTGTATACAACTGTTGTTTGACTTCAACTTCACGGAATAACTGTAGATAGCGACGTTGCAAGTCTGGGAGTTGTTTTAAGGTGCCATCCAATTCATTGATTTTTTTATTGATCGCACCAAGTTGAGCGTTCATTTGTTGCATGATTGGATGTTCATTGGTGTATTTCGCACCCGCTTCAGCCACTTTTTGCTCAAGTTCAGCTTTTTGTGTTTCTAAAGCAACGCTTTGTGTTAAATACAATTCAGATTCTTTGGTGACATCAACCGTATTAAAGCCTTGACGGAATTTGTTAAATTCACGTTCGGCGACATCCAGTTGTTGTTTTAGTTCTGGCAGTTGTTCATCCAAGAATTTCAATGTTTGAGCTGTTTCAGCAGAACGTCGTTCTACATTTTGCTGACTATACGCATTTAAAATCGTATTCAGGACTTTTGTAATGTGCTCTTTATCTTGACCTTGATAGTTTAGCCCTAGAACTCCAGTCATTTTCCCTTTTTCAGCCACTGAATAGTTGGCCAAAAGTGATTTCATCGCAGCTGGTAAAGATTGTTTGGTGATGAGATAGCCGTCATTCAATTGATCTTGTGTGCGAATCTCAACTTTCCATACGCCATCACGGGTAGAGCTTTGATTGAGTTGGTTTACTGAACCTTTTAGCACCACTTCTTCGGTTTTTATATCCGTCAGGGTAAATTGTTTCTCAGTAAAATTAAGTGCCAATGCACGGTCACGAAATTTCTGAGGAACATGGAAATGGGGAATCGCAAAAGATTGTTCGTCATCGTTAAAAATTACAGATTGACGTGAATAGTTGGTCGAATAGTCATGTGGTGCAAACAACCGATCGAAAAATGAGTTTTGAGTTCCTTCAATTTTCAAATCAAGATTCAATTGATTGATCACTGAGCCGAGGACTAATCGAGATTTCAGGATTTCAATTTCTGCTTGAGCAGGTTGTTTCTGTTCAATCATACTTGATAGATCACCCAAAAGTGCTGCAGAGGCACCTTTGCTTTCTTCAACTTGAACCAAAGCATCTACAGAATAAGTATCTGGTGTTGTACGTAAGTAGAGTAGGGCACAGACCAGACTCAAAATCACACATAAGGCAATCAATTTCCATTGTGCGATTAATGAAAAAAATAATTCTTTTAAATCAATTGTATCTTCGGTATTCGCGGTTTGACTCATAATCTTTATTCAAAATATTAAAGGTGTTTTTTCCAATCAGCGATACAATTCTGAATCAACTGACAGGTGTCATTAAAGAATGCTTGATCGTGTTGATAGGGATCCGCAATATTTTTTTCACGCCAGTGCCCCAAGCGAAAGGTTTTTCCTTTTGCGTATGGCCATGTTTGTTCGATATGCTTCTGTTGGTTCTGGCTCATGACAAGAATCAAATCCGCATTTTTGACCAATTCAGCATTCAGTTTACGCGCCACATGATCTTGCATATTTATACCGAAGTTTTGCATACATTGTAATGCTTTATCATCTGCTGGATGGCCAACTAGACCAGAAATACCAGCAGAGTGAATTTTTCGATCAGGGTATGCATCTTTTAGGAAATACTCTGCCATGGGGCTTCGACAGATATTTCCAATACAGACCACTAAGATATTTTTAAAATTCATTAATTCCCCAAACGATCTAAATTATATAAAGCATTGGAGAAAGGAATCACCTGGTTAACTACACGTTGCCAGCGCGTTAGACCCGTTGCATCAACATAGACAATATCATTACTTTGCATTTTAAACTGATTGGCGAGACCAAAATTAGCAATGCTAGACAGATCCATATGGAAGATTTCAGTCATCGGTGAGTCACTTTGACTTCTAACGACGTAAATTTTACTGCTGCTTGCTGACAATGGATTCAGACCTAAGCTCTCCCCAATCACATCACTCAAAGTCATGCCTTGATCACGCATCGGCAGGGACTGGTTTTTACCTGACTCACCCATGACATAGATTTTTTGGTTTTCGCGAGAGTTGACATAAATCGTATCGTTAGCTTGCACCAAAAGATTGTGTAGCGAAAACCCTGCTTTCTCAAGTTCAATCGAATTTAAATTATAAGTTTGACCATTTCGAACGAGGCTAATCGATGTATTCGCACCAAATTGTGTGTTGATGCCACCAGCTAAGCCAAGCGCCGTATAGATACTGGTGGGTTGATCATTTAGTGTATATTGACCACCTTTCATGACATTGCCCTGTACTGAATAACGTTGACCTTGGTAAGACAAAACTCGAGCGATGACATCAGGTGTTTTTAAATAACGGGCAAGTAACTGACGAAGTTCTTGATTCACTTGATCTAAACTTTTGCCAGCCGCTTTATAACGTCCAATAATCGGAAATTGAATATACCCACGAGAGTCGATTTGATAGCCGTTAGATTTAATGGCTTCTTCATTATTAATGGTATTGGTGGGCGGTGTAATTTCTGGATATGCCCATAGATAAATGGATAATACGTCACCAGCACTGAGTAGATATTGTTTTTGATTTTGTAGAAACAAATGTCCCAAATCTTGGTGAACATTGACTTGTGCAGGTTGAACAGCAAAAAGGGACTCTTGAGTGAGTTTGATGACATTGACTTGAGTGCCCAAATCCGTCTGAAAAACACCTTCTTCAGGTAAGTCATAGGTTTGAAGACCTGAGGTAACAGCACATCCTGTAAAGCTTAAACTTAATGCCAACAGCAAACTATAACGATAGTGACTCACTCGTATTCCTATATTGTATACATTTATGATTATTCAAAAATTAATCTTAACTTAACTAAATAAAGTTAAGCGACATTTTATACCAATTAAAACAATAAATATATCTTAACCAAGCTATCTTTATGTTTTAAATGCAGAAAGTATAACTTCTCTGACTTAAAGGAGTTTAATAAGAGTAATTTTTATCAAACTATTAATGATGTAGAATATCCATTTTAGAGCATATATAAGGCTTCAGAGATGTATGATCTCTATAATCTAAAAATTGCCATTATCGGATTGGGTTACGTCGGTTTACCGCTCGCTGTTGAGTTTGGTAAAAAAGTTCCTGTCGTGGGCTTTGATATCCATCAAAAACGCATTGATGAGTTGCGTAAGGGGCATGACCATACATTAGAGGTTTCATCAGAAGAGTTAGCGCAGTCTACGCAGTTGATTTATAGTGCGAATTTAGAAGATCTAAAAGACTGTAATTTATATATTGTCACAGTGCCAACACCAATTGATGAATATAAACAGCCAGATCTTATCCCACTTGTTAAAGCATCGCAAAGTATTGGGCAAGTTCTGAAAAAAGGCGATGTGGTGGTCTATGAATCTACGGTATACCCAGGTGCGACAGAAGAAATCTGTATTCCTGAACTAGAAAAAGCATCAGGTCTTAAATTTAACCAAGACTTCTTTGCAGGTTATAGTCCTGAGCGTATTAACCCAGGTGATAAATTGCACCGTGTCACCAATATTTTAAAAATCACTTCAGGTTCAACGCCAGAAGTCGCTGACTTTGTCGATGAAGTTTATAACTTGATTATTGAAGCTGGTACCCATAAAGCAGCGAGTATCAAAGTCGCTGAAGCAGCTAAAGTGATTGAAAACACCCAACGTGACGTGAACATCGCGCTGATCAATGAGCTTGCAGTGATCTTTAATAAAATGGGCATTGATACCGAAGCGGTGCTGCAAGCGGCTGGCACGAAATGGAATTTCTTACCTTTCCGTCCGGGTCTAGTGGGTGGTCACTGTATCGGTGTGGATCCGTACTATTTAACCCATAAAGCCCAAGCGATTGGCTATCATCCTGAAATTATTTTGGCAGGTCGTCGTCTCAATGATGGCATGGGTGCGTATGTGGTGACTCAGCTTGTGAAAGCCATGCTAAAAAAACGCATTCAGGTGGAAGATGCCAAAGTCCTGATTTTGGGTCTCAGCTTTAAAGAAAACTGCCCCGATATTCGCAATACCCGCATCATTGATATCGTGAATGAACTCAAAGAATATCATATTGATGCCGATGTCTATGACCCATGGATTGATGCTCAAGAAGCTAAGCATGAATATGGCATTCAGCCAATTTCGACTTTAGAAAATGGCAAATATGATGCCGTGATTTTAGCGGTGGCACATGATCAGTTTAAAGCGATGGGTGCAGATGCTATCCGTGCTTTGGGTAAATCTGAACATGTATTGTATGACTTGAAATATGTGTTATCTCAAGCCGAATCTGATTTGCGTTTGTAAGAGGACATATTTTTTATGAATCAATATCAACAGGTATGTGAGCAACTGAAAGTACAGCCAAAAACATGGCTGGTGACAGGCGTTGCAGGTTTTATCGGCTCAAACCTTTTAGAAACTTTACTCAAGCTTGATCAAACTGTGGTGGGTTTAGATAACTTTGCTACAGGTCATCAGTATAATTTAGATGAAGTACAAGCATCTGTGACCACAGAGCAGTGGGCGAAATTCAGCTTTATTGAAGGTGACATCCGTCAATTTGCCGATTGTCAAAAAGCCTGTGCCGGTGTGGATTATGTTTTGCATCAAGCGGCTCTGGGTTCAGTACCACGTTCAATTGCAGACCCGATCACCACCAATGAAACCAATATCAGTGGTTTCCTCAATATGCTGACTGCGGCACGTGATGCCGCTGTTGCAAGCTTTACTTATGCGGCAAGTAGCTCAACCTATGGCGATCATCCTGCATTGCCAAAAGTCGAAGAAAATATTGGCAATCCATTGTCACCTTATGCGGTGACTAAATATGTGAATGAGCTGTATGCCGATGTATTTGCTCGGAGCTACGGCTTTAAAGCCATTGGTTTACGTTACTTCAACGTGTTTGGTAAACGCCAAGATCCAAACGGTGCTTATGCGGCAGTGATTCCAAAATGGACGGCATCGATGATTGATGGTGAAGATGTCTTCATCAATGGCGATGGTGAAACCAGTCGTGATTTCTGTTTTATCGACAATACAGTACAAGCCAATATTTTGGCAGCAACTGCATCTGATGAGGCGAAAAATCAGGTCTATAACGTGGCTGTGGGTGATCGTACTACGCTCAATGACTTGTACCGTGCGATTCAATTAGCACTTGCGGAAAATGATGTGCATTTTGAACGTGATCCGGTGTACCGTGATTTCCGTGCTGGTGATGTCCGTCATTCACAAGCGAGTATTGCCAAAATTCAGCAATATTTGGGCTATGCACCTGAATTTAAAATTGCCGAAGGCATTCAACTGGCGATGCGTTGGTACGTCAATAACTTAAAATGATCTTGAGCAGATGATTGCGAAACTATTCGCAAAGTATCAGTCGATTGGGCTGATCACCTTAAGTTTATTGGCAGGTGCGATAATGACATTTATCGCACTTCCTGTTTTAACGCGCCTATATTCTGTTGCGGACTTTGGTGCATACGGCATTGCTTTAGCGATTGTTAGTGTTTTATCCACGGTGGCGAATTTACGTCTGGATCAAGCTTTATTGGTCGCTGAGGAACAGGATAAAAAAAGCCTGATTTTTGAAGGGATAGTATTCTCAACAGGCATTGCTGTGATCAGTGGTATTGTCATCAGTATTATTTTAAGCGTTGAAATGGCAGGGGCTGTTGCCACAGGTGTGCTTGCCAATACTCTGATTCAAAGTCTATATAACTATCAATTTGCCGCACACAAAGAATATTTCTGTGCTGGTTTAAATATTTTTAGAAGTGCGATTGTGGTGGCAGTGCAATTGTCTTTACCGCTTGTGATGCACATCAGTTTGGTGAGCAGTTATAACGTCAGCTCGATCATCATGATTGTAGCGGTGTTAATTTATTTATTGAAACATCAACTGTATCAAATCAGTTGGCAGGCATTTAAAAATTATAAAGATTTCATTTATGCCAATACGCCACATGCTTTATTGAATAGTTTTTCGCATAATTTACCGTACTATGTGGTGTCGCATTTTATCGGTGTGCAGGCGATGGGGTTTTATGCCATTGTCGAGCGTACGCTTCGTGTACCGATCAATCTGATTTCGCAAACCTTGCGTCAGTTCTTTATTCGCAAATTTAAAAGCACAGAATCCAATCAAAGTGCTCTCAAGGCGAGTGTATTGCTCAGTCTCGTTTCACTACCTTTGTTTGCTGTATTTTTTGTTCTGCCTGAATCTGTTTATTTATGGATTTTTGGCAGAGAGTGGGTCGGCATTTCAACCTATTTTCAAGTTTTAGCCTTGGGCTATTGGGCGATTTTCTGTAATCCACCGAGCTCTGCTTTTTTGATTGCTAAGCGCAACAGCCAAGTGTTATTTAAATTGCAAATCGTGGAATTGATCATTAAGTTTGCATTATTTGCAGGCTTATATGTTTTATTTGAGAATAAAATTTATATGCTGTTGGCAGTGCCAGTAGCACTCATCCTCTATAACTTTGCCATTTTATATGTGGTGTGGAGAAACAAAAGCTGATGTTTTTTAAACTGTTAAAACTGATGAATTGGTTCACTGCACAATGTCGTCAGCAATTTTATAACGTGGCTTTTGGCACCAAGTTTCGCTATTTCGGCAAAGGCTGTACCGTGGATATTAGTGGACAAGTGAAGATCGGCAATAATGTTTATATTGGTGATCATGTCAGCTTAATTGTTGAACATGGTGCAGTGTTAGAGATTGCTGACAACAGTTTTATTGGTGAAAACTGTTATATCAAATGCTTTGGTGGCAAGGTGGTGATTGGTAAAGATGTCAGCATCAACTCTAAGTCGTATGTCAATGGTTGTGGTGGTGTGACCATTGGTGACAACACCCGTATTGGCACGCAAAGTATTATTATTGCCAGTAACCATAAGTTTGGTGAGCCTGAGGTTTTAGTGAAAGATGCGATTACCAAACTCGGTGTAAGCCTTGGTGAAAACATTTGGCTAGGTGCACGCGTGACGGTTTTAGATGGGGTTACCGTTACAAGCAACAGCGTGGTTGGCGCGTGTAGTTTGGTGTCCAAACCACTGGATGATGCGGGGGTGTATGTCGGCAGTCCCGTGAAAAAAATTAAAGACCTATAAACCAGGTCATCATGCTGACTTTGGCATTCATATCCTAAAGTAAATTTTCAGCGTAAAATATTCAGTCATTTTTCCTTCTTTTGAAACCTGACATAGGTCATGTATATGGCATTTATTGTTTCTGCTTTTCGACAGTTGTTTGATTTGGCTTATTTTATGGCTAAAGGCAGTGTGGCATATGCACGTAAAAAGGGGGTGAAGATTGGTGAAAACTGCCGAATTTATATTAAAAATTGGGGCTCAGAACCGTTTTTAATATCATTAGGTGATCATGTCACCGTCACTTCAGGTGTGAAGTTTATTACCCATGATGGCAGTACCTGCTTGGTCAAAGATGCACAAGGTAAACGCTATCAACGCTTTGCGCCAATTCAGGTTGGTTCGTATGTGTTTATTGGTGTGAATAGCATTATTATGCCGGGTGTGAATATTGGCTCGAATGTGGTGATTGGTGCAGGTTCGGTGGTGACTAAAGATATTCCGGATAACAGTGTTGCGATTGGCGTACCTGCCAAAATAGTCTCAAATTTTGCCGATTATCAAACCAAAATTCAAAGTACCTGTGCCAGTGATAGCGACTTGGTTGGCATCAAGGATTATCAACAGCGCGTTGAACGTGCCATGCAATTGCAACAGCAAAAATCTTCTTAACTCATTCTCCCCACATTTTAGGTTGTTCTATGCTGAATAAAGTCATGTTTTTCTTGCCAACTTTAGGTGGTGGCGGTGCCGAACGTACCGTAATCCAACTGGCAAATAACTTGGTACAGCAAGGTCGTAATGTAGATGTGGTGGTCTGTGATTTAACGGGTGAAAAAGCCAAATTATTGCCTGAAGTCGACTCTAAAATTCAGCTCATCGACTTAAATTGCGGTCGTGTTTTTCGAGCAATCACGCCATTAAAACAACTGTTAAAAGCTGTGCCTTATGATGTAGTGATTGCCACACAAAGCCACAGTAATATTGTCTGTGCCATTGCAAAACGTTTGGCGAAAAGTCAAAGCAAACTCATTTTGCGTGAAGTCTCGACGCCATCGAAAAATATGAAGCTGACAGGGCTGAAAAAGTTTGTTTTTAATCGTTTGGTGAATTGGACATATTGCAGTGCTGATCAAGTGGTTTGTGTATCCAATGGTGTATTAGAGGATTTTAAGCATTACTACCATTATTCTGAGAATAACCTCAGCACTATTTATAACCCTGTGATTGATAGTCGTTATTTGCAAAAACTTAAAGCGCCGGTACAGCATCGTTTCTTTAGCCAAGATCATCAAGTGGTGTTGGCGGTGGGGCGTTTAACTGAAGCTAAGAATTTTGGTTTATTGATTCGTAGTTTTCATGAATTGCATCAGATTCATCCTGAAATCCGTCTCATTATTTTGGGTGAAGGCGAGTTACGTAGCGAATTTGAAGCCTTAATTAGCGATCTGGATTTAACAGATGTGGTGGATTTGCCGGGCTTTGATCCAAATCCGTATGCTTATTTTAAATATGCTTCGCTGTTTGTTTTAAGTTCGAACTGGGAAGGTTTGCCGGGTGTGTTGATTCAAGCCTTGGCATCCAAAGTCAAAGTGGTCAGTACCGATTGCCCAAGTGGTCCACGTGAAATTTTGGCAGAGGGTCAGTTTGGACTTTTAGTACCATGTGACGATCAAAAAGCCTTAAGCGACGCCATGCATCAAGCGATTTATCATGATTATGTGACATTTGATGCGGAAGCCTTTAAACAACATTGTTTGCAATTCCATAAAGATACTGTCGTGCGTCAGTATCACGATTTGTTGGAGTCGAAAGCATGACTAAACCGTTAATGGTGCATGTGATTACCAACTTTGCAGGGGTTGGTGGTGCTGAGATGATGTTGGCACGTCTGATTCAATATACTGAAGATCAGTATCAGCATGTGATCATTAGTTTGATGAAAACTTCAGCGGTATATCAAAGAACTTTAGATCGTTGCCAAGCACATTATGCGCTGCAGTGGAATGGTTTAAATACACTGAGTACGATTCAAAAATTGCGTAGTTTACTTAAACAGTTACAACCAAAAACGGTGCAATGTTGGATGTATCATGCCAATGTGCTCACCAGTCTCAGTGTGATTGGTTTAGCTCAAAAACCTAATGTGGTGTGGGGCATTCATCACTCGCTTGCATCGCCCAAAGATGAGTCGATCAGCACCAAAATTGCACTTATTTTAAGTAAGGTTTTATCGAAACAACCAACGGCAATTATTTACTGTGCACATTCATCCAAACAACAACATGGCGATTTTGGCTTTCAAAATGCGAATCAGCATGTGATTGCCAATGGCGTATTTCTTGATAAATTTCAACCTAATCCACAAGTGAATAAACCCACTGTAATTGGGTTTGCAGGGCGTTATCACAACGCCAAAGGTTATCCATACTTGTTTGAAACCATGGGCTTGCTGAAAAATGAAAACATCATCTTTAAAATTGCAGGTTCAGGTGCAAGCTTAGAAAACCCCGAAGTCAAAGCTTTGTTTGAGCTGTATCAGTTAGATGCTCAAAAAGTACATCTACTCGATCAAATCTCAGATATGCCTGCTTTTTATCAATCGATTGACGCCTTTCTGATGACCTCAATTACCGAAGGTTTTCCGAACGTATTGGTTGAAGCCATGGCATCAGGTTTGCCGTGTATCAGTACCGATGTTGGCGATGCCAAATACATGGTGCAGGATTTAGGCAGTATCGTTCCACCACGCAATGCGCAAGCTTTGGCAAATGCAATTTTAAAATATGTGCAAAAAACAGAGGCAGAAAAACAAGCCTTAAAACAAGCAACGCGTGAACGTGTTGAGCAGAATTTCAGTATTGCAACCGTCAGCCGTCAATATATGCAGGTGTGGAGCCAACAGGCATGAAATTTTTAATGATCAGTAGTTTTTTGCCATCGGTACTAAATTTTCGTGGCAAATTATTGGAAGCGATTTCTGCCCAAGGCTATGAAATTCACATCATGGCACCTGAGTTTGCAGACTTTCCTGAAGAGCAGCAAAAACTGCAAGCACTTGGCTATCATTTGCATGAAATTCCCATGCAACGTACTGGCACCAATCCACTTGCAGATTTAAAACTGCTTAAAAACCTGTATCAGCAGATTCGTCATATTCAGCCCGATTATGTGCTGTCCTATACCATTAAACCGGTGATTTACGGCACACTCGCATCATGGCTTGCCAAAGTGCCACATCGTTTTGCTTTAATTACCGGTCTCGGTTACGCCTTTCAAAATATCGAATCAGGTAAGCGCAGTCTGTTCCAAAAAATGGTGCATTGTTTGTATGCCCAAGCTTTAAAACATAGCGATAAAGTCTTTTTCCAAAATCCGGATGATTTAAAGCTGTTTCAAGACATGCAGTTGCTCGATGCCAACAAGCCTAATGTGGTGGTGAATGGGTCAGGGGTGAATGTACAAGATTTTGACGTGATGCCCTTACCGAAAAATGCGCAAGGACAAGTGAAGACGTCATTTTTATTAATTGCACGCCTTTTAGGGGATAAAGGTGTCCGTGAATATGCCGAATCGGCACGGATCATCAAAGCACAATATCCCGAAGCAGAGTTTCATTTGGTCGGTTGGATTGATGATAATCCCTCAGCCATTTTGCAAACTGAACTCGATGAATGGATTGCCGATGGACGCTTAAAATATTGGGGTAAACTCAGCGATGTACGTCCTGCGATTGCGGAAAGCTCTGTCTATGTGTTGCCATCGTATCGTGAAGGTACGCCACGTACGGTTTTGGAGGCGATGGCGATGGGGCGAGCGATCATTACCACCGATGCGCCAGGTTGCCGTGAAACGGTAGCGCATGGTATCAACGGCTATTTGGTCGGGGTGAAATCAGTCGATGATTTGGTGCAGAGCATGCAATATTTTATTGAAGATCCAAAACTCATTGAGCTCATGGGTCAACGTTCACGTGAAATTGCCCTGAATAAATATGATGTGCATCAAGTGAATGCCCACATGCTCCGTGAAATGGGAATCATCGATATCAATTTAGAGTCTGGCGCATGTTGATTAAATACATCAAAAGCGATTTATATCGTTATACGGGAAAAGTCAGTTTTAAATTGTTTGTTAAAAACTACCTATTTAATCGCGGCTTTAATTTTTCATTTTGGTTACGGATTGCCAGTTCAAAAATGTTTTTAGCAAAACTTGCTTATCCCATTTATTATTATAAAAGAAAGCAATATGGGATCGATATTCATACCACGACCAAAATTGGCTATGGCTTATATATTGGGCATGGTGGACCTTTAGTCATTAATCCCACAGCAGAGCTTGGGCATAACGTCAATTTATCTCAATTCACAACGATTGGTGCTAATGGTGGTCGTCGAGCGGCCAAAATTGGTAATAATGTTTATATTGGACCTCATGTCTGTATCGTGGAATCAATCACAATTGGTGATAATTCAACGATTGGCGCAGGCAGTGTGGTGACTAAAGATATTCCTGAAAATGCCACGGCTGTGGGAAATTATGCCAAAGTGATTCACATGAATAATGCAGGTCAATCTGTAAATAGACGTTGGACAGATCTTGACTAAGGGGCAGAGGAATTCAATGTTAAAACGTATTATTGATATCACGATTGCATCGACCGCTTTAATTCTGCTGTCGCCTGTGTATTTGATCGTGGCACATAAGGTGAAAAAGAATTTGGGTTCGCCTGTACTGTTTCGTCAGGTACGTCCGGGTTTGCATGGCAAGCCTTTTGAAATGATTAAGTTCCGTACCATGAAAGATGCACTGGATGCTGAGGGCAACCCATTACCCGACAGTGAGCGTCTCATCCCATTTGGTAAAATGCTTCGTGCAACAAGTTTGGATGAAATGCCTGAATTGTGGAATGTGATTAAAGGTGATATGAGCATTGTCGGTCCACGTCCACTGCTGATGGAATATCTGCCTTTATATAATGAGCAACAAGCCAAACGCCATAACGTGCGTCCGGGCATCACCGGTTATGCACAGGTAAATGGACGTAATGCCATTTCATGGGAAAAGAAATTCGAACTTGATACATGGTATGTTGAAAATCAGTCCTTGTGGCTCGATTTTAAAATCATGCTGAAAACCATAAAAAAAGTGATTGCCAAGGATGATATTAGCGCTGAAGGCGAGGCAACCATGACCAAATTTACCGGCACACTGGAATAACAATAATGACAACACTTTATGCGATTTATGGCGCTTCAGGTTGTGGGCGCAGTCTGATGCCCATTGCTCGTCAACAACTGTCACGTGAACAAAAAGATGCTGAAATCGTGTTTATTGATGATGCTTTGACAGAAATCAGTTCGGTGAATGGTCATCGTGCTATGAATTATTCAGCCTTTTTAAATGAATCAGCATCGACAAAATACGTGCAAATTGCGATTGCCAATAGTCGTGTACGAGAAAAGATAGCCCATCGTTTAGAAGCGGACGGTATTCAGCTTTGGTCAATCTCTGCCGATAACGTCATTTTGATGGATGAAGTGCACATCGAGGAAGGTTCAGCCTTAAGCCCATTTGTCACCATCACCTCCAATATTAAAATCGGTAAATGCTTCCACGCCAATTTATATAGCTATGTTGAGCATGATTGTGTGATTGGGGATTTCGTTACCTTTGCACCAAGCGTAAAATGCAACGGCAATATTCATATTCATGACCATGCCTATATTGGCGCAGGTGCCATGATTAAGCAGGGCACGCCCGATCAGCCTTTAGTGATTGGCAAAGGTGCGATTGTTGGCATGGGTGCCGTAGTCACCAAAAGTGTCCCTGCGGGCGCAACAGTGGTCGGTAATCCTGCGCGGATTGTCACGACTTCACAGCAATAAGTTTTAGGAAAATTCCATGTTAAACAGTGCATTTGAGCCTTGGCCAAGCTTTACCCAAGCAGAAGCCGATGCGGTGTCAAAAGTTCTTTTGTCTAATAAAGTCAATTATTGGACAGGGCAGGAATGCCGTGAATTTGAAAAGGAATTTGCACAGTTTGTTGGAACCCAACATGCCGTTGCGGTAGCGAATGGCACCGTGGCACTGGATTTAGCCCTCAAAGCCCTCGGCATCGGTGCAGGGGATGATGTGATTGTCACTTCACGTACCTTTTTAGCGTCTGCAAGTTCGATTGTCACTGCAGGTGCCAATCCAATTTTTGCTGATGTGGAACTCGATTCACAAAACATTTCACGCCGTACCATTGAAGCGGTGCTTACACCGAATACCAAGGCCATTATTTGTGTACATTTGGCGGGTTGGATGTGTGATATGGATCCTATCATGCAACTCGCTGAGGAAAAAGGCATCTTTGTAATTGAAGACTGCGCCCAAGCGCATGGTGCGATGTATAAGGGTAAATCCGCAGGTTCAATCGGTCATATTGGCGCATGGTCGTTCTGCCAAGACAAGATTATGACCACTGGTGGTGAAGGCGGTATGGTCACCACCAATGATGAAAGTCTTTGGAAAGCAATGTGGTCGTACAAAGATCACGGCAAAAACTTTGATAGCGTCTATAACAAACAACATCCACTGGGTTTCCGTTGGTTACACGACTCATTTGGCACCAACTGGCGCATGATGGAAATGCAAGCGGTGATTGGTCGTTTGCAACTGAAAGAAATGCAGGAATGGACAACAAAACGCAATACCAATATGGCACGTATCCAAGCCGTATTTGAAAATAATCCTTATTTTACAGTGCCTAAGCCATCATCAGATTATGTACATGCAAGTTATAAATGCTATGTGCAAGTCAATGTTGATGCTTTGCCTGAAGGCTGGTCACGTGATCGCATCATGGCGGAAATCAGTGCGCAAGCGGTGCCATGTTTTAGTGGCTCATGTTCAGAAGTGTATTTAGAAAAAGCCTTTGATGAGACACCGTGGCGTCCAGAAACACGTTTAGCCAATGCAAAAGCCTTAGGTGAAAACAGTCTGATGTTCTTGGTGCATCCAACATTGTCTGAACAAAGTCTGCAAAAAACTGTAGATGCGATTCAAAGCGTGATTGCCAAGATTCAAGCCTAAAACAGCGTATAATAATGCCGTGCTTTTTCAGCTAATATCACTGAGCCTCAATGAAAGATTTTATTCGTTCCATTGCATCTTTACCGCGTCGCCAAAAACAAGTGGTTTTGGTGACCGTGGACATGTGCATGTTGCCACTGATGATGTGGCTGGCTTATGCCATTCGTTTGGCACGTCCAAATGTGACTGTGATGCAAGGGCTTGAGGCTTGGTATATCTATGTGGCGATCGCAGGTGTACTGATTTTCGCCTTGCTCGGGATCTACCGTGCGATTGTACGGTCATTTAACGAAGATTATTTACTGCGTATTTCGATTGGGACATTTATTCAAATTGTGGCGTTGTATGCCATTAAAAAATTAGATGTGGCCTTTATCCCAATGAGTATTCCACTCATGTATGGCTTTATGCTGTTTTCCTACATGTGGTGGAGTCGCGCGGTGATTCGTTACGCGACCCTTAAAACTTTTGCCAAAAAACAAACCCGTAAACGTGTGGCGATTTATGGTGCAGGTTTAGCAGGACAGCAGATTGCGGCCGCTTTAAACCGTTCTGATGATTATCTACCTGTGTGTTTTATTGATGATAAAAAATCACTGAAGGGTCAGTCTTTAAGTGGCTTAAAGATTTATTCACCGAAAAAAGCACAGAAGAAACTCGGTAAATTTGGCATTGAAGAAGTGTTACTGGCCATGCCATCGGTGGGGCGTGCCCGTAAAAAGGAAATTATTGAATCTTTTGAAGCCACTGATGTCAAAATCATGGAATTGCCAGGAGTCACTCAACTAGTCGATGGCAAAGTTAAAGTGTCTGATATCCGTGAAGTGGATATTATTGATTTACTCGGTCGTGATCCTGTACCACCGAAGCCTGAATTACTAGAGAAGAATATTAAAGGTAAAGTCGTGATGGTGACTGGGGCAGGGGGGTCGATTGGTTCTGAACTGTGCCGTCAGATCGTCAAACATGAGCCTAAAATGCTCGTGTTATTTGAGATGTCTGAATTTGCGCTGTATTCGATTGATCGTGAATTACAAACTTCAGGTGTGCAGGTTGTTCCAGTTTTAGGCTCTGTGACAAATCAAGTAAAATTGGAACGTATTTTGCAGCAATATAGTGTTCAAACGGTCTATCACGCAGCCGCTTATAAGCATGTACCTTTGGTAGAAGCCAATCCTTTTGAAGGGATTTATAACACATCGATTGGTACCCAGCGCAGCGTCGATGCCGCTGTAGCACAAGGTGTAGAAACTTTTGTACTGATTTCAACCGATAAAGCCGTGCGTCCAACCAATGTCATGGGTGCTTCCAAGCGAATGGCAGAACTCTATTGTCAAGGCTTAGCATCAACCAATCCTAAAACGCAGATTAGTATCGTACGTTTTGGTAATGTACTCGGTTCATCGGGTTCGGTGGTGCCGCTCTTTAAGAAGCAAATTGCACAAGGTGGACCTGTGACGGTGACCCATCCTGAAGTAACACGTTACTTTATGACTATTCCTGAAGCTGCACAGCTCGTGATTCAAGCAGGTGCAATGGGGATGGGCGGAGATATATTTTTATTAGATATGGGTGAATCAGTAAAGATTGTTGACCTAGCTCGACAAATGATTCGTCTTAGTGGTTTCCGTCCGATTGATGAAAATGGGATAGGGGATATCGAGATTCAGTTTACAGGGCTTCGTCCAGGTGAAAAACTGTATGAAGAGTTGTTGATTGATCAGGACGGTGTTGAAAAAACAGGGCATGAGCGGATTTTAAAGTGTTTTGAGAAATTTTATAAACATGCTGAAATATCGAATGTTTATAATGAATTTAATGAAATCATGAGGGATGAAAGTAAAGCTCAATTTATGAGGATATTACGAACTTATGTAGATGGATTTGTACATTCATAATGTTAAAAAACAACACTAAAACATGGGTTTTGTCAAAAAACAAAGACAACAAAGATGGTTTTTACTATAATGTGTGGAAATCTGTAAGTGAACTCTTACTAATTATATAAGTAGATGAAATAAGCCATTAATAGGATTAGAAGTCTGAAATGCAAGTTTTTTCTAAAAAGATATTTTCTAATTCCCTATGGATGATGCTTGAAAAAGTGATTTCCATTTTTGGTTTAATTTTTGTGAATGCATTGATGGCGAAATATATAGGGCCTGAAAATTTTGGTAAATTAGCTTTTACCACTTCTATTTTTTTATTTGTACAGACCTTGGCATGGTTTGGTGCTCAAAATATTCTATTTAAAAGATTTAGCCAAAATGCTCAATCTGGATTAAAGCTAGCTATATCCACTCAAAAAATGCGACAATTTTTTTGTGTGTTAGTTTCTGCGATCGCTCTGGTATATTTATGGCTGTATACAGATCCGCTCACCTTTATATTTGGACTAGGTAATTTTATAGCAAGCTATTTTATAGTGAGTGATTTTTATACGATTTATAATAATAGTCAGTTAATTTCCTATGTAAATGCCATTTCAAACACCATTGGTTTGGCTGTGGCTTTAGTTTTAAGGTTTTTTTTGGTGCTTTTTGAAGCAGAACCTTACACCATGGTCTATCCAATTATTATCATTGCGTTGATTCCATATTTACTAAGAAAAATTTATTACTATCAGAAAAACAAGAAAATTTATGTCACACTTACGAAAAAATATAATAAATATTTATTTTTAACGGGTAGTAGTCTAGTTTTTTCAACATTATCTATTGTGTTTTATACACAAATTTCAAATATATTTTTGGCGAAGTTTGTTTCCTTTTCAGAATTAGCCATTTATAACGTTGCTATGACTTTGGGTGGAGCTTGGGGCTTTGTAAACTTAGCTTTAATTACAAGTTTTTTTTCCAAAGTTTATGAAGAAAAGCAATTTGAAGTTCAACAAAAGATTTTAAAGCAATTACATATCATTGTTCTTCTAATTTCAGGTTGTGCACTCTCAGGTGTATTGTGGTTAGGTGAGTGGGTTGTAGCATGGTTATATGGGGTTGAATATAGTGCATCTTCAGATTTACTTCCTTATATCGTTATTGGTACTGCATTATCAGCATTGGGTACAATTAGCTATCGTTATATGATTGTATTTAATGCTTATAAATATTTAGCTATAAAAATGTCTATTATGGCTACTTTAAGTGTATTAATGTCATATTTTTTAATTTTTCAATATGGTGTTTTGGGCGCGGCAATTTGTTTTGTAATTGTTGAATTTATTTCTTTAACAATAGCGAATTATTTTTTTAGAAAAGGTCTCATGTTGAAAACACATTTAAATATCCTTTATTCAACGTTATTAAAATTTAAGAACGGAAATCAAAAATGATTAAGAAAATTTATCGACTAATTCTCAATCATTTACCCAAAAAAATACGAATTGCAGTTAATTATTTTCGTATTTTTAAAGTTTGGCCCAATATTGACGAGCCTAAAAATTTTAATGAAAAAATTCTTCATAGAATTATTTATGAAAAAGATAATAAATTTAGCTTCTTTGCAGATAAATATGAGGTTAGGCAGTATATAGAAGATACTGTTGGTAGCGATTTTTTAATCCCACTACTTGCTGTATATGAAAATGCCTGTGATTTACAAACTATGAAAAATTGGGAGCAGGTTGTTATAAAGCCAAACCATGGTGCGGGTATGGTAAAAATTATTGACAGTGAACCTGATCACTTCACAAAGCTAAATATAATTAACGAAGCTCAATGTTGGCTACAAGTTAATTATGGAAAAATAGGAGATGAAGTACATTACAGCTTTATAAAACCTAAAATTCTTGTAGAAAAAAAAATAACTCGAAAAAAAGAAGGGTTAACTGATTACAAATTCCATCGATTTTTTTCGGAAAATGGATCATATCGACAAATTTTGCAAATTATATCTGACCGATCTGAACAGGGTTTTGAAACTGTTTTTTTTGATGTAAATGACTTAGATCATATTTTTCACTCACCGTTCGGATTTAAACTTGTATTAACTGAAAGAGAAAAGGATTGTATTGCTGAAATTGTTAAATTAAATACAAAACTGTGTCCTGACTATGATTATGTTCGTTTGGATTGGTATATCACCGAAAACAAAATTTATTTCGGCGAAATAACATTCACTCCTGGGGCAGGGAGAAGCCTAAATTTTTCAGGAGCGTTTGGAGAAATGATGGGAACATTATGGGAGATCAAAAAATGAATATTACGGTCGTTGGAACAGGCTATGTAGGATTGTCAAATGCTGTTCTTTTTGCGAAGCAGCATCACGTCATTAGTTTGGATATTAATTCTGCACGTATTGATTTAATTAATCAAAAAAAGTCACCCATAGCAGATGACTATATTGAACAAGCGTTAAGTGAACAAAAGTTGAATTTAACTGCAACCTTAAATGCTGAGCAAGCATATAAAGATGCCGATTACATTATTGTTGCAACGCCGACAAATTATGATGCGGAAACAAATTATTTCGATACATCCTCGATTGAAAATGTTATTGCTCAGATTTTACCGATCAATACTACAGCAACGATTATTATCAAATCGACAATACCAGTGGGATATACGGCACAGTTAAAGGAAAAATTTAGAACTAATCAAATTGTATTTGTTCCAGAGTTCTTACGTGAAGGCAAAGCACTTTACGACAATTTATATCCATCTAGAATTATTGTGGGTGAAAAGTCTGAGCGTGGTGCAGCGATTGCTCAGCTTTATTTAGATGCAACCATCGAAAAAAATGCTCCAACACGTTGTATGGATTCGACGGAAGCAGAAGCAGTTAAATTGTTCTCTAATACATATTTAGCAATGCGTGTGGCTTATTTTAATGAGCTTGATACTTATTGTGCGAAAAACGATTTAGATAGTTTTGATATTATACGTGGTGTAGGTTTAGACCCACGTATTGGGCAACATTATAACAACCCATCATTTGGTTATGGTGGCTATTGTTTGCCAAAAGATACCAAGCAGCTTTTGGCAAATTATAAAGGTGTGCCACAGAACTTAATTCAGGCGATAATTCACTCAAATCAAACACGTAAACAATTTATTGTTAAAGAAATTTTGAAAAAGCGCCCTGACGTAGTTGGCATATACAGGCTCACTATGAAAGCGGGTTCCGATAATTTTCGTGATTCAGCTATTCAGGATATAATACGTGAATTAGAGGATTACGGTATTAAGATTATTGTTTATGAACCGACATTGAATTGTACACACTTTGAAAATTATAGTGTTATAGATGAACTATCTGAGTTTATAAAAAAATCTGATGTAATTTTAGCAAATCGTATGCACGAAGAATTAGGCTCGGCAAAAGCTAAAGTTTATTCACGCGACCTCTTTGGGGAAAATTAAGGAAATACTATGAATATAATTGTCACAGGCGGTGCGGGTTTCATTGGTTCTGCTGTCGTACGTCATATTATAAAGAATACAGATCATCATGTATTAAATGTCGATAAACTTACTTATGCAGGAAATTTAGAATCCTTAGCGTTGATTGAATATAATGAACGTTATCGTTTTTCACAAACTGATATTTGTGATCGTACAGCACTAGATCAACTTTTTGCTGAATTCAAGCCTGATGCTGTAATGCATTTGGCTGCTGAATCACATGTAGATCGTTCAATTTCTGGACCGGCAGATTTTATTGAAACCAATATTATTGGAACGTATCAATTACTCGAAGCTGCTCGACATTATTGGAACACTTTAGAGGAAGCAAAAAAACAAGCTTTCCGTTTCCATCATATTTCAACCGATGAAGTATATGGCGATCTCGAAGGAACTGATGAATTATTTTTAGAAACTACTCCTTATGCACCGAGCTCTCCTTATTCGGCAAGTAAGGCAAGTTCAGACCATTTAGTCCGTGCATGGCATCGTACCTATGGTTTGCCTGTAGTTATTACAAATTGTTCAAACAATTACGGACCTTATCATTTCCCTGAAAAGCTCATTCCTCTTATTATTCAAAATGCATTAGCCGGGAAAGCATTGCCTGTATATGGTAATGGACATCAGATTCGTGATTGGTTATTTGTTGAAGATCATGCACGTGCACTATATAAAGTTGTAACAGAGGCAAAAGTCGGTGAGACATATAATATTGGTGGACATAATGAACAGAAAAATATTGATGTTGTGAAATCTATTTGTGCTTTACTTGAGGAGTTAGCTCCTAATAAGCCATCAGGTATTGAGCATTATCAAGATCTCATTACTTATGTGACAGATCGCCCAGGACATGATTTACGTTATGCCATTGATGCATCAAAAATTAAAAAAGATCTAGGTTGGGTACCTCAAGAAAGCTTTGAAACAGGACTGCGTAAAACGGTTGAATGGTATCTGAATAATCAGGAGTGGGTTGAGCACATTCAGAGTGGTGAATATCAAAACTGGATTCAACAGCAATATCAAACTGAAAAGGCTTAATTAATTAGATGAAAATTTTGCTTTTAGGTAAAAATGGTCAAGTCGGTTGGGAATTGCAACGTGCATTACAGCCACTTGGTGAAGTGATTGCTTTGGATCGTTCTATCAATGGCGATGGTCTATGTGGTGATATTGCAAAGTTTACAGCGATTGAACATGTATTAAAGCAAGTGCAACCTGATATTGTGGTAAATGCCACTGCTTATACAGCTGTAGATAAGGCTGAATCTGAACAAGATCAAGCGGATCTGATTAACCATCTTGCAATTGCACATTTGGCAGAAAAATGCAAACAACAGGATGCACTGTTAATACATTACTCAACAGACTATGTATTCAATGGGACGGGTACAAGTGCTTGGGCTGAAGATGATGTCAAAGCACCCATAAACCATTATGGACGTACTAAACGTGATGGTGAAATTGCCTTAGAAAATAGCCAAGTGCGTTTTATTAATTTCCGTACGTGCTGGGTATATGGTGCACATGGTCATAATTTTATTAAGACGATGTTGAAGTTGGCACAAACCAAAGAAGAGTTAGGGATTATTCAGGATCAAGTTGGTGTACCAACAGGTGCAGCATTGATTGCTGATGTTACGGCACAAGTTTTGCGCTATTACACATTGCAGCCATCTGAACAACAGTTACAATTACATGGGCATTATCATTTGGCACCAACGGGTGAAACTACATGGTATGATTATGCTCAATATATTTTTGAGCAAGCTCGCCAAAGTGGTGTGAATTTAGCTATTCAAAAAGTAAATCCAATTGCGACCTCGGCTTATCCAACACCTGCTTGTAGGCCATTGAATTCAAGATTGAATACGCAGAAATTGCAGAAAACTTTTAAACTTCGCTTGCCAGAATGGCAGCAAGGCGTAGCTCAAGTAATGAATGAGATTTTAAAAACATGACAACTTCAATAAAGCGTAAAGGTATTATATTGGCTGGTGGTTCGGGTACTCGTTTGTATCCAATCACAATGGGAACATCGAAGCAACTGCTTCCAATTTACGATAAGCCAATGATTTACTATCCTTTATCCGTATTAATGTTAGCGGGTATTCGTGAAGTTTTAATTATTTCTACGCCTGAAGATTTGCCTAATTTTGAAAAATTATTGGGCACTGGTGAAGAACTAGGTATTGAATTATCTTATAAAGTTCAACCATCTCCAGATGGTTTAGCTCAAGCCTTTATTTTGGGTGAAGAATTTATTGGTGATGATAATGTTTGCTTGATCTTAGGAGATAATATTTTCTATGGTCAGCATTTTAGTGATCAGCTAAAACGGGCAGCTCATCAAACCAGTGGTGCAACAGTGTTTGGTTATTATGTGAATGATCCAGAGCGTTTTGGTGTGGTTGATTTTGATGCTGAAGGGAAAGCATTAAGCATTGAAGAAAAACCTGAACAACCAAAATCGAATTATGCTGTAACAGGTCTATATTTCTATGATAACGATGTTGTCGAGATTGCAAAGAATATTAAGCCTTCACATCGAGGTGAACTTGAAATCACAGATGTAAATAATATTTATCTTGACAAGAATGCTTTGAATGTCGAGGTTTTGGGTAGAGGATTTGCTTGGTTAGATACTGGTACCCATGATTCTTTGCTTGAAGCGAGTCAGTTTGTCCAAACCATTGAAAACCGTCAGGGCTTAAAAGTAGCAAGTCTTGAAGAGATTTCATTCAACAATGGTTGGATTGATGCAACGCAGCTTAAAGCCCGTGGAGAGTTTTTTAAGAAAACAGGTTATGGGCAATATTTGCTTAAACTATATCAGGAACATACGGCTAAAGCGAAATAAAATCAAAGTGCCCAAGTGGGCACTTTGTTATTAAAAGATTATCTAAATTAGAGTTTGTGTTATGAATGTCATAGAGACCAAGATTAAAGATTTATTGATTTTTGAACCGCGTGTATTCGGGGATGATCGTGGCTGGTTTATGGAAAGCTTTAATCAGCAGGTGTTTGAAAAAGCTTTAGCTGATCGTGGATTAGATATCCCAACATTTGTTCAAGATAATCATTCTTTTTCAAAAAAAGGTGTCTTGCGTGGTTTGCACTATCAGTTAAATCCACACGCTCAAGGTAAATTAGTCCGCGTTGTTCAGGGGCGTGCTTGGGATGTTGCAGTTGATATTCGTAAAGACTCTGAAACCTTTGGTCAATGGGTAGGTGTTGAATTGAGTGGTGATAACCATAAACAATTCTGGATACCAGCAGGTTTTGCACATGGTTTTATTGCACTTGAAGATAATACTCAGTTTTTGTATAAAACGACGGATTATTACTCCAAAGAGTGTGAACGCTCAATAGTTTGGAATGATTCAGATATTAAAATTAAATGGCCGTTTGATGAGAAAATAAATTTATTTTTGACAAATAAAGATGAGTTGGCACCAGTATTGAAAAATGCAATTTTAAATAAAGATGTTTTTTAAAGGTTATTTAAAATGAAGAATTCAAATAAAGTTGTTGTATATACTGCAATTATGGGTGGATTTGACAAGATTTGTGACCCCAAAATAATTACACCAAATGTAGACTATATATGTTTTACCGATAATAAAAACTTAAAAAGTAATATTTGGAAGATTGTCACTATTGAAAAGAATAGTGATTCACCAAGAAAACAAGCTAGAGAAATAAAAATAAGACCACATAAGTACTTAAAAGGCTATAAATACAGTATTTGGGTTGATGGAAACATTGATATAATTGATGATCTTAGTAAAGTTATTAATGAATATTTTTTTGTTAAAAAAACAAAAATATATACATTTAAACATTATTTAAGAAATTGTGTTTATGAGGAGGCATTAGCTTGTATAAATTTTGAAAAAGATTCAGTAGAAAATGTGTATTTGCAGATTAAAAAATGTATTGATAATGGCTATCCCTCAAATGCAGGATTGGCAGAAACTAATGTTATGTTTAGAAAACATTGTGAAAATGATGTTGTTAAAGCTATGGAGGAGTGGTGGTTGTGTGTAAATGAAAATTCAATAAGAGATCAATTAAGTTTTGATTATATAATTAAAGAAAATAAAATGAAATATGAATTTTTAAATGGAAATGCTAGGGGTAATTCAATTTATTTTAAATTAAGAGAGCATGGGGATATTAATATTGTATTAAAAATATGTAAAAGTATTATGTTGAGACTATCTGTTTTTTTAAAAAACATAGCTAATTCAAAAGTGTTTAACTGATATGATTTTAAATTTAAAAATTTTAAAAAGTGAAATATTGCTTTTGGCGGTAATTATCTTTAACTTTTTATCTTTTGTTTTTGGTACTTATTATTTTTTATTAATTTCTTTAATTTTTTTAATGAGCGCTATTAAGTCAAATATAGTTAATCTATGTGTATTTTTATTTATTTCTCCTTTCTTTTTATTGGTTGGTTTTGATAACTTTAAAATTTATATATTAATGGTTTTTTCTATATTATTATATTCAACAAAATTTTCTTTTGATATTTTAAAATCGTTAAAACTATACTCTTTCTTTTTTTTACCATTTCTAGTAATTTTACCTTTTTTAGAGCAGAGATATGGTGATACAAAAAGTGTATTTATGTTGAATGATAGGCTTTGGCCTATTGTATTTGGCAATGGTACACTTAATCCTAATGTAATTGCAATCATAAGTGCTTTAGTTTCAATAGGCTTTTATGTTAATAAAAAGTATTTCTTATTTCTTATTTCTCTTTGTATTCTTGTTTTAACTCAATCACGAGCATCAATTTTATTTTTAATAATTGTTTTGTTTTTTTTCTCTCTAAAGAATTTTAAACAAATGTTTACATTTGGTTTTTCTTTTTTTTTAATATTTATGTCTATAAAAAACACTCCTTTAATGAATAGATTTAATAATCTTCAGGAGAATGGTAGGTTGGATAGAACATTAATTTATATGGATATTATTAATAATAGTTTTCCTTTGGGGGTGTCTTTTTCTTCTTATCAAAAAATACAAGATTTATATGGTGGTATTGATAATATGTATTTATTATCTTATATCTATTATGGATTGTTTTCAGTCTTGATTTTTTTAATATTTATTTTTTATCAGTTAAATAACTCTAACGATGCTTATTCAAGATTGAGAATAGGACTTTTTATAGGTTTTTTTGTTTATGGGGTTTTTGAGGCATCATTTATAGGTAATTTTATGCTATGGTTTGTTTTTTCATTATGTTTTAATTCATTTGGAAAAAATTCAAATACTAATATTTTTTTAAATAGAGGTCTAAATTGATTGCTGTTGCTATTGTTTCTTACAATCCTTGTTTTCAAACACTTATAAAATTAGTTAATGTGCTTTTGAATTCTGATAGTGTGGAAGTTATTTATATTCTAGATAATAATTCAGATAAATGTATTTTAAGTGATATTTCATCTTCTATTTTTTCTGAAAAATTATGCTTAGTAAGTCTCCCAGAAAATAAAGGAATAGCTTTTGCACAAAACTTTGCTATTAGTGATGTTTTTAATAATAGAAAATCTATTTCAGAGATTTTGTTTTTTGACCAAGATAGTTGTATTGATAATTCATTTATTGATAATATTTATAATGATTTTAAATTAATTCAAAATAAAAATAAAAATATTGCAGCTTTAGGTCCTAAGTTTATTGATAAAAAAAATAATTTTTATTTTCCGGCTTTAAAATTAAACAGATTTGGATTAATTGACAAGCTTGATGTTGTTAATATAGATGATTCGATAGAAGTAAGTTGTCTAATTTCATCTGGAACATTGATTTCTATTAATGCGCTCAAAAAAATTGGCTTTATGAAAAATGAATTTTTTATCGATTATGTAGATACTGAGTGGTGTTTTAGAGCAATAAGTATGGGGTATAAAATTTTCATCTCTAAAAATGCAATTATGGAACATAGCATAGGCGATGATACTATTCGATTTTTAGGGTTTAATATTCCAGTTCATTCTGGTTTCAGGAGATACTATAGGATCAGAAATTTATTTTTTATGTGGAAGATGCCATATATTCCAAAAATTCTTACAATAAAATTGATGCTATCAAATTTCGTTCATCAGATATTATTAATTTTAATTAAAGATAAGAAAAATGAATATATTAAGTATTATTTAAAAGCAATACGTGATGGGTTAAAACAAAGTAAGGATTATCATGTTTAGAGTAAATGTATCAATTGTAATCTACAAACATGGCTATCAAGAGCTTGAGCCTACTTTGAATAGTTTATTAAAGTCTTCCGCTATTTCTAGGATTATTTTAGTAGATAATGAGCATAGTGATTGGGCATCTAAATTTTTACATCCTAAAGTAACGTATATAAAATCTGAAGGTAATTTTGGATTTGGTTATGGTCATAATGTTGCAATTCAAAAGTACGCACAAGAAAGTGATTATTTCTTAATTTGTAATCCTGATATTCAATTTACTGATTGTGAATTTAAAAAACTAGTAAATTTTGCTGAAACCCGTACAGAAGGCCTGTTCTTGCCTAAAATTATGTACCCTAGTGGAGAAAATCAGTTTGGTGCAAGATTATTGCCGAGTCCACTTAATCTATTTGCTCGTAGATTTTCTCCTAAATTGGCTGAAAAACTAGATCAAACTTATTTATTGAAAGATTTAGAACTTGATCAAGCCTATTTTGTGCCTTATTTATCTGGCTGTTTTATGCTTTTTAAGTCTAATTGTTTGTTAGAACTCAATGGTTTTGATGAAAGATTTTTTATGTATTTAGAAGATATAGATTTATCTAGAAGATGTGCTGAAAAATTCGGTACAATCTACTATCCTCTAGCAGAAGTTGTGCATCATCATGAGCAAGCATCATATAAGAATGTTAAATTATTGAAAGCACACTTACAAAGTGCGATTAAATATTTCAACAAATGGGGATGGTTTTTTGATCCTAGCCGTGATCAATTAAACGCTAAATGCTTAGATCAAGTTAGTTTTAAATCAGAAATATACTAGGATTTTCTACAATGCTTAAAAGGTTTCTCGATATACTTATTGCATTAATAGCAATTATTGTACTTTTACCTATTTTTGCATTCGTTGCTTATCAGGTGAGAAAACAGCTAGGTTCACCAGTATTTTTTTTGCAAGAACGTCCAGGTAAAGATGCCAAAATATTTAAAATGATTAAGTTTCGATCAATGAAAGATACCTTTGATAAAAATGGTAACCCTTTGCCTGATGAAGATAGGATCACACCATTTGGTCAAAAGCTTCGCTCTACTACATTGGATGAAATGCCACAACTTATTAATGTGTTGAAGGGTGACATGAGTATTGTGGGCCCGCGTCCTCAAATGAAAGAGTTTTTGGATCACTATACGCCTGAACAAATGCGTCGACATGAAGTAAAACCTGGAATGACTGGTCTGGCTCAGGTCAGTGGACGTAATAATCTTTCTTGGGAAGAAAAATTTGAACTTGATGTAAAGTACGTCGAAACCCAATCTATTTGGCTTGATTTTAAAATTATGTTTAAAACAGTTAAGGTCATCCTGGCTAAAGAAGGGATTAATGCTCCTGATCAAAAGGTTGGAGCTGTGCGATTTTCAAACCAAAATGAGTCTAAAGTTAAAGTGGGCTCTAAGTAATTCCTAAGTTTTGTGATTAATAAAATGATTAAGAAAGCTATTCTCCCTGTTGCAGGCCTTGGCACACGTTTCTTACCTGCAAGTAAGTCTATTCCTAAGGAAATGGTGACTGTTGTTGATCGTCCTGCGATTGAATATGTGGTACGTGAGGCAGTTGCTGCAGGTATTGAAGAAATTATTTTAGTGACGCATTCTTCAAAAGCTTCAATTGAAAACTATTTTGACCGTAATTTTGAGTTAGAAACGACTTTACAATCTAAAAAGAAATTTGATCTGCTTAAAGAAATTACTGAAATTTTACCACCTCACGTTAGTGTGATTAGTGTACGTCAGCCACAACCATTAGGTTTAGGTCATGCAGTACTCTGTGCAAAAGCGGTTGTAGGTGAAGATGATTTTGCGGTTCTTTTACCAGATGTTCTTGTTAAAGATTCATCAGACAAGAATGATTTGAGTTTGATGATTCAACGTTTTAATGAAACCAAAGCATCACAGATTATGGTCGAAGCTGTGCCTGATCATATGGTGGATCAATATGGTATTGTTGATGTTGCATCTACGCCTGCAGAAGGTCACAGTATTAAAATGCAAGGTATTGTTGAAAAACCTTCGATTGGTACTGCACCATCAAATTTATCTGTCGTTGGTCGCTATATTTTGTCTGCAAAAATCATGCAATTCCTTGAACAGACTCCGAAAGGGGCAGGCAATGAAATTCAGCTGACTGATGCAATAGCAATGCTACAGCAAACGGATACAGTTGAAGCGTATCGTATGAAGGGCCAAACCTTCGATTGTGGTAGCAAGTTAGGGTATTTAAAAGCTGTATTACACTATGGTGTAACTCATCCTGATTTAGGTCAAGATTTTAAAGCATTGATTCAAGAACTTAAACTTTAAGCTATTTAGCTAGGGGATGTTATGAAAGTTGCCGTATTTGGTCAGACGCTATACTCAGGCGTAATGTCCGCTTTACTGGCTGAATGTGGTCATACTGTGTATTGGTGTGATTTGTTGACAAAACCTGCTTCTGAAAAGGTATATGCACAAGATGAAGCGGTGCAGCATTTATTGAATAAGCAACATACCAAAGGCTTTTTGACCTACTGCAAATTTGATGACATTCCCTTAGACAGTGATGTCTATTTATATAGCTTCAATCCAACAGAAGAAGTACAGGCTATCGAGATCCTGCGTGATCTGAAACAGCGTCCGATCATTCATCCTAAACTCATGATTAATGCTTCAACATTGGGTTTGCGCGGAACACAAAAATTTGAAAGCGTACTCTCACAAGATCACTGGGTTTATTTGCCAGATGTGATTCAAGAAGGTAATGCACTGCATAGTTTCACTCAGGCGAGTCAGCTAATTGTTGGCTGTAACAATGACATATCAAAAAGTACGCTGAAAGAGTTACTACGTCCTTTATTTCCACGTGAACAACAATATTTGTTTATGCCAATTTTGGATGCGGAATTTACCAAACTGAGTATTTCTGGCATGTTGGCGACACGTATTAGTTATATTAATGACTTGGCGGTAGTAGCTGAAAAAATGGGGATTGATATTGAACAAGTGCGTCAAGGCATGGCAGCGGATAGCCGTATTGGCGCATCTTATTTATATCCAGGTGCAGGTTTTGGTGGGGAGAACTTCTCACATGATATTTTGACATTGACGCAAACGGTGTTAGGTGCGGGTGCAAGGAGTCAACTGCTGGCACAAGTTTGGGATATTAACGAACAACAAAAAGAAATTCTATTCCGTAAATTATGGAATTATTATCATGGTGATTTAAACGGTAAAACTGTTGCGATTTGGGGTGCTGCATTTAAAGAAAATACCTCACGTATTCAGCAATCTCCGATTCACACCATGTTGAACGCACTTTGGGCGCAAGGGATCAGAGTGAAGTTACATGATCCTCAAGCTTTGCCTGAAATTGAAAAAGTTTATGGCCATCGTCCCGACTTAATCTACTGTACAGACCAATATGATGCAGTCAAAGACGCACATGCGCTGTGTTTGCTGACCGCTTGGAAGCAATATTGGAGTCCTGATTATCCTGAATTATTAAAAACCATGCACCATCCACTGATTTTGGATGGGCGAAATATTTACGATCCAAGTTATGTGAAAGCACAAGGATTTGCTTATATGGGGGTAGGTCGCTAATGAGCAGTCATGCAAAACCTTATGCGGTTGAAGATCGTGCGACAGTCATACAACAATTAAACACATTGAAAGCTGAATTTGCGCAATTACATCTAACTGAGTTATTTGCCAAAGATGCTACACGTTTTGAAAAATTTTCTGTGACTGTTTCACCAATTGTATTTGATTTTAGTAAACATCGTATTAATCAAGACGCTTTAAATCTTTTGGTCGCATGGGCAAATGCGCACGACCTTAATCCTTGGATCAAACGTCTATTCTCGACACAAGAGATCAACTACACAGAAAACCGAGCAGCCATGCATTGGGCACTTCGTTTACCGAAGCATGATCTGACTCATCCTGAATTGGCAAAACAAGTGCATGCACAACTGGATCGAATGTATGCTTTGGTTAATAAAATTCATGCAGGGCAATACCGCGGTGCAACTGGTGAAGTGATTCAGGATGTGGTCAATATTGGTGTCGGAGGATCGGACTTAGGGCCGCTTATGGTCAGTCATGCACTGTCTGATTTTAAGAAAACGACAGAAAAGCCACTTAATGTGCATTTTGTATCCACGATGGATGGTAGTCAGCTTTCTGATTTATTACATAAGCTGCGCCCTGAAACGACACTTTTTATTATTTCATCGAAATCATTTGGGACGATTGATACCTTATCCAATGCTCAAACGGTACGTTTATGGTTGGAAAAAGCTTTAGGTCAGGAAGCGAAAGTTTTAAAACACCATTTTATCGGAGTTTCGACCAAACCTGAAAAAATGACCGCTTGGGGAATTGCACCTGAAAATCAACTGCTCCTTTGGGATTGGGTCGGTGGTCGTTATTCCTTATGGTCTTGTATTGGTTTGCCGATTGCTTTAACCGTGGGTTTAGATGGCTTTAAGCAGTTGTTGGCAGGGGCGTATGCCATAGATCAGCATTTCCAAACAGCGCCTTTTGCTGAAAATCTACCTGTACTGATGGGTTTACTGGGTGCTTGGAACACAAATTTCTTAGATATTCAAACCCATGCTGTATTGCCTTATGACGGTCGTTTGAAATATTTCGCCTCTTATTTACAACAATTGGAAATGGAATCGAATGGTAAGTCAGTTCAACGCGATGGCAAGAAAGTCGATTTAGATACCTGTCCGATTGTGTGGGGCGAAGTAGGACCCAATGCACAGCATGCTTTTTATCAGTTATTGCATCAAGGGACACAGTCCGTCAGTTGTGATTTTATTGCACCAGTTAAGCGTTATAACGGGCAACAATTTACTTATATCGATAATGCAGATGCGTTAATCGAACAACATCATTTAGCATTATCAAATTGTTTGGCACAGTCTCGTTTATTGGCATTTGGTAATCAGGTATTGGATCAACATGAAGTTGTAGATTTACCTGCATATAAACAATATGCAGGTAATCAACCGAGCACCACCATTTTAATGCAAGAGCTGAATCCTTATAGTTTGGGTATGCTGATCGCCATGTATGAGCACAAAGTCTTTGTTCAATCCGTGCTTTGGAATATCAACCCATTTGATCAGTGGGGTGTTGAAAAAGGCAAGGAGATTGCCAATCAACTATTGCCGATTTTAAGTGGAGAACAAACAGATGTATCGAATCTTGATGCGTCGACACAAGGTTTAATTCAGATATTAATGGGAAAAGACAATGTCTAAAGTTTTAGTGACGAGTGGTGCATGATATATTGGTTCGCATACCTGTGTTAAATTGTTAAATGCAGGACATGAAGTTATTGTTCTTGATAATTTATCGAATAGCTCACCAGAATCTTTGAATTGCGTTCAAGCTTTAACCTCTAAATCTTTAGAATTTATCGAGGGTGATATTCTTGATCAAGCGATTTTGGATCAAATTTTCCAAAATCATCAGATTGATGCTGTGATTCATTTTGCTGGTTTAAAAGCGGTTGGTGAAAGTCAGCAAATCCCATTGCAGTATTTCGAGAATAATATTTCTGGCTCGATTAGCTTAGTCAAAGCCATGGAACGTGCCCAAGTCTTTAAGTTGGTCTTTAGTTCTTCTGCAACGGTTTATGGTGAGACAAATCCATCACCGTATCAGGAAAATATGCCGCTAAGTATGCCCAATAATAATTATGGCTATACCAAAATGGTGGTGGAGCAACTGTTAGTAAAGACAGCACAAGCCAATCCACTTTGGTCAATTGCTTTACTGCGTTATTTTAAACCTGTTGGCGCACATAAGAGTGGTCAAATTGGGGAAGATCCGCAAGGGATTCCGAATAATTTAATGCCTTTTGTTACACAGGTTGCAGTCGGGCGTCGTGACAAACTTTCCATTTTTGGTTCAGATTATCCGACTGCTGATGGTACATGTGAACGCGATTTTATTCATGTGGTCGATTTGGCCAAAGCGCATGTGCTAGCGATAGAAAATCGATTAAATGCTCAAGGATGTCGAGCATGGAATATTGGTACAGGTGTGCCAGTTTCTGTTTTAGAAGTAGTTAAAACTTTTGAGGCAGTGAATGGGGTTAAAATTCCATACGAGTTTGTAGAGAAAAGAGCAGGGGATTTACCTTGCTTTTATGCAGATAGTGCACGAGCATTTAACGAGCTGGGGTGGTCTGCACAATATAAGCTTGAAGATATGTTGGCAGATAGCTGGAATTGGCAAAAACAAAATCCAAACGGTTATTGTGAATAAAAAATGGAGCGTTTGAAACGCTCCGTTTTTTTATGCGGTTTTAAGCCAGAATGAGTTGAGTAAGCTCATCGACATAAGCTTGCATCGGCTTCGGATTTTTGTCTTTACGGCTTTCAATATTTAAACGGAGTAATGGCTCTGTATTTGAAGCCCGTACATTTAAACGCCAAGCACCAAAATCTAAACTGACGCCATCCGTTTCATCAATTTTGGGTTTTTGGTCAGCAAAATGATCAAAGATGTTTTGAATGGTTTCTTTTGTGTCCGCAACTTTAAAGTTAATCTCGCCAGAACATGGGAATTTTTCAATCATTTCCTCAACCAGAGCAGAGAGTGGTTTTGCCGTTTCAGAGACAACCGAGATTGCCAATAACCATGGAATCATGCCACTGTCGCAATAGGCAAAATCACGGAAGTAGTGGTGCGCTGACATCTCACCACCATACACTGCATTGTGTTCACGCATTTTATCTTTAATGAAGGAGTGGCCTGATTTCGATTGCACAGCTTCACCTTGATATTGTTCAACAATATCGAAGGTATTCCACACCAAACGCGGATCATGCACAATTTTTTCGCCTTTTTGTTTCAGTAAAAATGCTTGTGCTAAGAGACCGACAATGTAATACCCCTCAATGAATTGACCTTTTTCATCAAAAAGGAAACAACGGTCAAAGTCACCATCCCACGCGATGCCCATGTCAGCCTGATGTTGAAGTACAGCATCGGAGGTGCTTGCACGGTTTTCAACTAAGATGGGGTTGGGAATACCATTTGGAAAGTTGCCATCCGCTTCATGATGAATTTTGATAAATTCTACTGGAATATTCAGGGTTTTAAACTTTTCTTCGATCGCATCGATCACATGACCTGCTGCACCATTCCCCGCATTGACCACGAGTTTTAGTGGTTTGATTTTAGCAGGGTCAATATAGATCATCAAATGATCAATAAATTCAGGCAAGATATTATAATGCTGAGTTGTGCCTTTAATTTCGACTGCTTTGAACTGATTTTTTTCAGCAAGAAGTTGGATATCTTTTAAACCCGAGTCTGCACCAATCGGACGAGCATTTTCACGTACAAGCTTCATGCCGTTATAGTCCATCGGGTTATGGCTGGCTGTTATTTCGATCCCGCCTTGCACATCAAGATGGAATGCACCGAAATAAACTTCCTCAGTCCCCGTCATACCTAAATCTAAAACATCAATGCCGGCATCATTTAGACCACGAATGGTAGCTTGTTTTAGGTCTTCACTGGTTAAGCGAACATCACATCCAACCACTACTTTTTGAGGTTGATAAATTTCGCCATAAGCACGTCCAACACGGTATGCGATATCTTCATTGAGTTCTGTGCCCAATTTTCCGCGGATATCATAGGCTTTGAAACAGGTTAATTTTTCCATGTTAAGGTTCTAATCTATTGAGCAAATTGATGATGAAAATTATAGCGATTTTATGTAAGTACGGCATGGGTTGAGATGAAAAATTACAATTAAATTCAGTAAATTAATTTACGTTATGATGCTTATTGTTGGTTGTAAATCAAGCAGCGCTCATAAGTGGATGAATTTTTTTTGGAAAAAATGTAGTGAAACTTTATTGGATGTAAAAAATTGAATTTATAAAAATTTAATAATAAAAAAGCCCTGATATTGATCAGGGCTTTTTTGAATCTGGAGCGGGAAAGGAGACTCGAACTCCCGACCCCAACCTTGGCAAGGTTATGCTCTACCAACTGAGCTATTCCCGCGGAGTCTATCAATTTTTTAAGTGAAAAAACTGAATGAAAAAATTTTGAGCGGGAAAGGAGACTCGAACTCCCGACCCCAACCTTGGCAAGGTTATGCTCTACCAACTGAGCTATTCCCGCATGCCGTGTATAATACAGCATGAAAAATCAGGGTCAACAACTTTATAAAAAAATATCGTGTGATTGAATAAAATTAAAGCATTTCAATGTATTTCGCTTAATTTTTGATAGGTCTTAAGCTCAAGATTAAAGCGTAACTCTCCAATGGCGGTGTGTTTTATTTACTTTTTATTCTAAAACTTCACGGTATACTGCTGGCAACCAATGAATGCGTGTGGAATGTAAGCATGACTTTAGAGCAACAATTAATTGAACGTTTACAACAATTGTCTCCTGTGCACTTGGACGTGGTGAATGAGTCATCAGGTCATGGTGGCTATTTCCCTGGTAAAGAATCGCATTTTAAAGTCACTGTTGTAAGTGAAGTGTTTCAAGGCTTACGTTTAGTACAACGCCATCAAAAAGTATATGCACTGGCGGGTGACCTATTGAGTCCAGGAAAGATTCATGCTTTGGCGATTCATGCTTATGTGCCAACTGAATGGACTGGTCAAGCGCCAAATAGTCCTGAATGTGCACATGCACCGAAAGCTTAAATTTTAAAAGTAGGAGAGTGGCTGAAATGGATACACACTTAGTCATTAAAATCGTGCATATGTCGAGTTTGCTCTTGTTGATTATTGCTGTATTAGCACGTGCGACAACCTTATATGTTGGCGTCGAAAATCAACAACCCAATCCGAAAGGACGTAAGGCTTATGTTGCGCTTCAACATTTGGCATTTACTTTGATCATTGGGACAGGCTTGATTTTATTGTTTTTGAATAATTTTCAAGTTCAGCCTTGGTTCTATGCCAAAGTGGTCTTAGTGATAGTGATGTTATCTTCATTAATTAAAGCATATCGCCAAGATGCGTCTGTATTGTTAATTCAACGTCGTGCGGGGGTACTGATTAGTTGTGTCGCATTTATGGCCATTATTGGCATCGTGATGATTAAGCCAACTTTCGGTTAATTGTTAGACACAATCGCTTAGGCTCTCACCCCTCTAGGTTAAACTTCATCTATAAAGTGAATTGAGCCTAGAGGGAATGATGCGTACACGTGTGGTGTTTAATCAAAAAGGTGGCGTTGGTAAATCCAGTATTACAGTAAACTTGGCTGCACTTAGTGCACATCAGGGTTTTAAGACGCTTGTCATTGACCTCGATCCTCAGGCCAATTCTAGTCAGTATCTATTGGGTGATGATGCGACTTATAATGCCGATAAACCTGCACTAGAACCCAATATTGAAAATTTTTTCGAAGATGTATTGGCGAATCAGTCGAGCAAAGGTTTGATTGGTCAAGCCATTGGAAATTTGCTCAAAAATAAAAATAAAGTCTTAGAAGCTTATATACATCAGTCACCATTCCCATCTCTCGATGTTTTGCCTGCAAGTCCCTCGCTTGGTGCTTTAGAACATAGCCTCGAATCCAAACATAAAATTTATAAGCTGCGTGACGCGATTCAGCATCTAGCAGGGACTTATGATCGGATCTATATCGATACACCGCCTGCATTTAATTTTTTTACTTTGTCGGCATTAATTGCAGCAGACCGAGTGTTGATTCCATTCGATTGTGATGTCTTTTCTAAGCGGGCATTAAACACGTTGATCGAAAACATTATAGAAACCCAAGATGATCATAATGATCGATTGGAAATTGAAGGTATCATTGTTAACCAGTTTCAAGCGCAAGCAAAACTTCCTCGTGAAGTGGTACAGCAGCTCAGAGATGAACAACTACCTGTGCTCAATGCGATGTTGCCACCGTCGGTATTGATGAAAGAGTCTCATCATAAAAATATGCCGTTAATCTATTTAAATACAGATCATAAATTGACGCAGGCCTACCAATCATTGTTCAATGAAATCGAGAATAAATAAGATTTGAGAAGAGTATGAACTCACGCGCGATGAAAATGGTCATGCAACTTAGTGCAGTCGGTACGGTTGCTGTATTGATGACTGCTTGTGCGACGACGGTTAAACCGAGTTATGTTTCTCCGACGCAATATCAAGCATTGAACTGTGTACAACTTGGTGCTGAATTTAATCGTATTCAGCAGTACATCAATAATGGTGTACAACCGCCTAAACGTACAGGTGTTGGCGTTGGTCTAGGTGTTGGTGGTGGCTGGGGCCGTGGCGGTTGGGGCTTTGGCCCTTCAGTTTCCGTCAATATGGGGCAGTCATCGAATACCAAAAATACTGAATTGTCGCGATTATATGGCGAGCAAGATGCGATCTCACAAGCGGCAACTTTCAAAAATTGTCCTTATGTCCCTAAACGTCAACAGCAAGCTCAGTAATTTAAAAGGGCTGTTCAATCTGAGCTTGAGCAGCTTTTTTTTAGCAAAATGTTTCAATGTAAATTTATTAAAAATCAATATTTTATAAAATTATTAACTGAAAATAGACGTGACATTCATCATTCCTTCACTTTAAAAACTTGTCTTTAAATTCATTTTTCGTTTAAGGTGTGCCTCCTCTAAATTTCTGATTTTAATCTATGGTAGAAAGTTGGCTTTATATTTTTGCAGTGTTCGCGGTATTACTTATTCCCGGTCCAACCAATGCATTATTGGCTAGCGCAGCACATCACCATGGCGTATTAAAAGCATTCTATTTCGTACCTCTTGAATTACTGGGTTATATCTACGGCATTAGCATTTGGGCGCTGTTGGTGCATTTAACCCTACCAATTTGGCCGATGCTGATTCATATCTTACATTTGGTAAGTGCAGTTTATGTGATTTGGATGGCTTTTCATTTATGGAAAGCTTCACACCTTAAGCAATTGAGCCAAAAAAACATTCGAATGAGTCGCAGTCATCTTTTTAAATCGACTCTGAAAAATCCAAAATCTATTTTGTTTGCAGTTGGTATTTTTCCAGCATGGACTTGGGATTCTTTTCAAAACTATTTTTTAGTTTTGGGTGTATTCACCTTATGTTTAATTCCATGTGCTTTATTTTGGATGTATTTTGGTCGTAAAGTCTTGGCAGGGAATCAGACGGTGGTCAGCGCAGATCGCTTATACAAAGGTTCTGCCATGTTACTTATGCTCAGTATGTTACCTGTCATTATTGGATTTTTCTAAGCCATTCAATATTTTGTAGTGATAAAAAAAGCAGATTCTTGGTGGAGAATCTGCTTTTTTTGACGTCTAAGATCATTACATCATTTCGGGATTTTTCTTTGGGAAAAACTTGTGGCGAATAAAGCCAATGATCCCCGGCAATACGCTCAGAATAATGATTCCGAAAATTAAATGGGTGAAATTATCTTTCACGATCGGCATATTACCGAACAAATAACCCAAGGTGATAAACGAAGAAATCCACAAGAAAGCACCAACGACATTATAAGTAATGAAGTATTTGTAGTTCATGCTTCCTGCACCAGCGACAAAGGGTGCAAATGTACGTGCGAATGGGACAAAACGCGCAAAAATAATGGTTTTACCGCCGTGTTTTTCGAAGAATTTTTGCGTATAAACCAAATGTTTTTTATTGATAAATCGAGATTCAATTTCAAAAACGCGTGGTCCAATATATTTTCCAATATGATAATTTAAGGTATCACCCAATACTGCCGCAGTGAATAACAACACGCCCAAAAGCCACGGATCCATTGCACCTGTTGAGGCTGCTAAAGCACCTGCTGCAAACAGTAAACTGTCCCCGGGTAGAAAAGGCATGACCACCAAGCCCGTTTCTACGAAAATAATCAGGAATAAAATTCCGTAAATCCAAATGCCATAATTGGTAATAAATTCAAGTAGATGATCATCTACATGCAGAATAAAATCGATTAAATCCATGAGGGGTGAACTGAGCAAAAATGTGTTCAAATGCTAACAGCCAACGGCGCTGATGTCAGTAGTCAATTGATTTAAATTATAGGTGAATTATTGTTCTGATTATGCAACGCTGATTCTTTGTGTTGATTGTTTATCCTAAAAATAAAAGCTACTAATCTAGGGTCATTACCAAAAACAAAACGTAGATAGGTCAACCTAATGTTTAATCCAAATCAAGTGATTCAAAAAATTGTTGCTCAATCCACAGTGCATGCAACTTTAACCTTCGTCGCACGTGTCCTTTTAGCATATATCTTTATCGTAGCGGGGTGGGGCAAACTCGCAGGTTATACGCGACAGTTGGATATATGGAAACGATGGGTGTGCCAGGTGCATTATTGCCAATAACCATTTTGGTTGAACTGGGTGGAGGCTTAGCACTGTTGTTTGGAGTGCAAGCACGATTATTCGCAGCAGCTTTAGCTGGTTTCAGTTTAGTTACCGCATTTCTTTTTCATGGTACACCTGAAGATTCGATACATTTCATGAAAAACTTTGCTATGGCGGGTGGTCTAATCTTTCTCGTATTGCATGGTGCAGGTCAATGGAGTGTTGATCAGGGTTTTGAAAAATAAATGACGAATACGCAACGCAGGTGAAATGACAGAATTATTCGCCTGCTGCATCATGATCTGAATGTAACTCCAAGGCTTATATGATCAAAGCAATCAACTGAAATTGTTGAATAAAAAGGCAATATTTAATAATAATGTATTGAAATATAGAGAGATTTGAATAGTGTGCGTAAGCTTAATAAAAATGATAGAATAGCGCGCTAATCCTTCGTTAGCCTTTCATAGTTGTTATCATGACTACCAATACTCAAATTACCGAAGATCGTATCCTGATTTTGGATTTCGGCTCTCAATATAGCCAATTGATCGCACGTCGTGTACGTGAATCAGGCGTATATTCTGAAATGTATGCTTTTGATATGTCGGAAGAGGACATCCGCGCATTTAATCCAAAAGGGATTATTCTTTCAGGTGGTCCTGAGAGTGTTCACGTTGAAGGCAGCCCACGTGCGCCAGAAGTTGTGTTTAACTTAGGCGTACCAGTATTGGGTATTTGTTACGGTTTACAAACGATGTCTGCTCAGTTGGGCGGTAAAGTTGAACCGGGTACAGTTCATGAGTTTGGCTATGCTGAAGTCGATATTAAAGTACGTGATGCTTTAATTGGCGATCTTGAAGATTCAGCAGACAAATTGAAAGTATGGATGAGTCATGGCGATAAAGTGACTCAAATTCCAGAAGGTTTCCAAATTACTGCAAGTACACCAAGTTGCCCAGTGGCAATGGTGTCTGACGAATCTCGTCGTTTCTACGGTATCCAGTTCCACCCTGAAGTAACACATACTGCTAAAGGTAAAGAGTTACTTGAGAACTTTGTACAAAAGATCTGTGGTTGCCGTAGCCTATGGAATTCTGAAAACATCATTGATTTACGTGTTGAACAATTACGTGAACAGATTGGTGATCAGAAGGTTCTTCTTGGACTTTCAGGTGGTGTAGATTCATCTGTTGTGGCTGCATTGCTTCACAAAGCAATTGGCGATCAATTGACATGTGTATTCGTTGACAATGGTCTTCTTCGTTTAAATGAAGGGGATCAAGTGATGGAAATGTTTGCGAAAAACATGGGTATCCGTGTGATTCGTGCTGATGCTGAACAACGTTTCCTTGATGCTTTGGCAGGTGAAGTTGATCCTGAAGCAAAACGTAAAATCATTGGTCGTGAGTTCATCGAAGTATTTGCTGAAGAAGCACGTAAGCTTGATGGCGTGAACTTCCTTGCGCAAGGTACGATTTATCCTGATGTGATTGAATCTGCTGCAAGCAAACAAGGTAAAGCGCATGTGATTAAATCACACCATAACGTGGGTGGTTTACCGGAAGATCTCGCTTTTGAATTGGTTGAGCCAATTCGTGATTTATTTAAAGATGAAGTACGCCGTTTGGGTACGACTTTAGGTTTACCATTTGAGATGCTTTATCGTCACCCATTCCCAGGACCAGGTCTTGGTGTTCGTATCTTGGGTGAAGTGAAGAAAGAGTATGCTGACATTCTTCGTTTAGCCGATGACATCTTCATGCAAGAACTTCGTGCAAGTGGTTGGTATGACAAAACTGCACAAGCATTCGCTGTATTCCAACCAGTAAAATCTGTGGGTGTAGTCGGTGATGGTCGTCGTTATGCATGGGTGATTGCACTTCGTGCGGTTGAAACAGTTGACTTTATGACGGCTCGTTTCGCACACCTCCCTTATGATCTTGTTGATAAAATCTCTACTCGTATCATGAACGAGATTGCAGAAGTTTCTCGTGTTGTTTATGACGTATCGTCTAAACCACCTGCTACGATTGAATGGGAGTAATTTAGGGCTTTCAAGAAACAACGTTTCTTGCCTAGATTACGCCAAGGGCTGTCCCAGCGGCAGTGAGGGATTTCGGACAGCATGGCTATCCGCTTGAATTACTCCAAGCGCTGCGTGCGCGGCAGTATCTGAATCAAGACATGTCCCAATAGAAAGGACGCTTAGGCGTCCTTTCTATTTATTATCTAAAATTTAATTTAGAAGAATTCTATGTTTGAAGGAATAGTCAAAATACGTAAAGCATAGGAAGTCATTAGCCCAAATAACGTTGTTTTAAGAAATTCCCCAAACTCTTGTTGTGGCAATGCAAGCAATTTGATTGCTACTTACTTAGAATCAAAAGGATATGGTGAATTCCAATATATTTTAGGAAAAAATATAAAGGAAACAGAAAGTCTGCTTGGCTTTTAAATGTACGAAGTAGATATATATAGTTGATCTAACAGCAGATCAATTTAGATTGGATAAAATTATTTATACGTTAGAGCATGAGTATCCTTTATCACAGTTATTTCCAAAACTATTAAATCAAGGGCAGGCAAGCATTCTATTTTTAATACATACAAAACTCTAATTGTCCTACCTATAGTATTCAGCGTATTAAGTCTAAGGTGGTTCAATTTGCATGACCTTGTTAATATCTATAACAAAGATAGCCATTTGCCAAACTTTTAGGATAACAACATGACCAATAATACTTATACCGAATTGTCTCATTCAGAAGACTGTGAAAAATACGCCAACCAATTTATTCAGGAATTTCCACTGCGCCGTGCTGAAATTGGTCAAGGGACAGTGATCAAACGCGCCTTACCAAGTCGCCATAAGCGTATGATTGGCGCATGGTGCTTCTTAGATCATGCAGGTCCTGTGACATTTGAAGCTGGACAAGGTCTAGATGTTGGACCACATCCACACATTGGTCTACAAACCTTTACTTGGATGATTGAAGGGACCATGTTGCATAGCGACAGCTTAGGTACAACAGATCAGCTCATTCAGCCCAAGCAAGTCAATCTCATGACAGCAGGTCGAGGTATTTCACATACTGAAGTCGCGCCAGCGAATGAAACAAAAATGCATGCGGCCCAACTTTGGATTGCATTGCCTGATGACAAACTTACCATCGATCCAGCTTTTAATCACTATCCTGAATTACCCGTGGTTAATCAGTCAGGTATCGAATTTACGGTATTGGTCGGTGAGTATCTAAATACAGTATCACCAGTCAAAGTACATACAGAGCTTTTAGGTGTTGATTTATTTGCGCAAACAGCCGCTAAAGCACGTTTACCTTTAAATCCAAAGTTTGAATATGGATTCATGGCGCTTGAAGGTACAGCAACTATTAATGGTCATCATTTAGATGAAGACAATATGGTGATTTTAGAGCCAGGGCTAGAACATGTGGAAGTAGAAATCCATGACAATAGTCGTGTACTGCTTTTGGGCGGTGAGCCATTTGAGTCACCAATTTTATTATGGTGGAATTTCGTTGGACGTACGCAAGAAGAAATCAAAATTGCACGTGATCAATGGATAGCAGAAGATCCACGTTTTGGGTCAATTCCATCATACCAAGGCGAGCGTTTGAAAGCTCCGATATTGCCTGATAGCATGCGTCCATCTAAATAATAAGACAAAGAAGGAAAATAAAATGGCAACGATTGCAAATGCAAAGGTCACCACACTACCTGAAAAATGGGGTGGTGAAATTCAATCTGGTCAGCACACATTTCTCACCGATAAACCTGAATCATTCCAAGGTTTAGATCGTGGGCCTGCACCGTATGATTTTATTTGTTCAGGATTAATTTCCTGCACAATGATCACATTACGGATGTATGCAGAGCATAAAGGACTGGGTTTAGGCGAATTTAGTGTTGAGGCAGATTTTAAAGCCAATAAAGAAGGGCAGGAATGGATTGAGCGTCGTTTAAGTTTTAAAACTAACTTGGATGAAGCACTACAAGAAAAAGTTTTAAATGTGTGCCAAAAAACACCCGTCACTAAAACATTGCTCAGAAGCGTCGAAATTAAAACAACAATTGTTTAAATATAGACAATTTAATAGGCATCAACATTCTGTATTTTTGTAATTTACAGCTAAAAAGAAGACATTTTGTGTAAAGCAGGATGTCTTTTTTTTATTCAAAATGGCTATATAGAGAGAAATAAAATTAGGTGGTCTTATGCTGACATTACATCATTTAGAAAAATCACGTTCTTCAAGAATTATTTGGGCGCTAGAAGAGTTGGGTGCTGAATACCAAATTCAACATTATAAAAGATTGCCAACTTACGCCGCTCCAACAGAATTGAAGAAGGTTCATCCTTTGGGGAAATCACCAGTGATTACTGATGATAATTTAGTGATCGCAGAATCTGCGGTGATTTTAGACTATCTGGCAGATCGCTATGATACTCAGCATCAATTTAAACCCCAGTCACAGCCGGACTTAACACAATATCAGTATTGGATGCATTACGCTGAAGGCTCATTAATGCCACTTTTAGTGATGACCTTAGTTCTCTCGTTTGTACCTCCTAAAGTACCTTTTGCGATTCGACCAATTGCCAATAAAATTATTGATGGGGTGACTGATGGATTTATACAACCACGTCTAGCTGAACATATTGAATTTTTAGAACAGCATTTGGCGCAACATGAATTTTTTACATCTCAGTTTTCATTTGCAGATATCCAAATGAGTTTTCCCTTGATCGCGATTGATGAACGCTTAAATGGAAAATATCCAAACATTCATGCCTATGTAAAACGCATAAAACAAAGACCTGCTTATCAGCGAGCGGTTATCAAGGGGGGTGATTAAGATGGCGGATCAGGCAGTGAAATTAATCTTCCTGCCCGGAGCATCTGGCAGTACTGCATTTTGGAAACCTGTTCAATCACATTTTGAATCTGAGTACGACACGCATATCATTGCTTATCCCAGTTTTGGTGAATATCCTGATCATCCACATGTAAATTCAATGTCAGATTTACAAGATTATGTATTTGATCATCTTCAACACCCAAGTATTCTGATCGCTCAATCTATGGGTGGGGTCATTGCTGTTCAAGCGGCGTTGAGGTATCCAAAATTGGTTCAAGGTTTGGTGTTGGTCGCTACGTCAGGTGGCGTTGATTTAACAGCATTTCATGTTAAAGATTGGCGTTCAGAATATCAAAATGAATATGAAGTGCCTCATTGGTTTATTGATGATGAAACCAAATTAGATGAACGGCTTGCTGAAATTGAATGTCCTGTACTATTAATCTGGGGCGGAGATGATGACATTAGTCCTGTTGCAGTAGGCGAGTATTTAAATCACGCTTTTAAGTATTCAGAGTTGAATGTGATCCCGAACGGACAACATGACTTAGCTAAAGTTTATGCGCCAGAGTGTATTTCTTTTATTCAGCGCTACTTAGCAAAATTTTAGGTTTGCTCTAGACTAAAAAAGGATGCTAATCGCATCCTTTTTTTATGATTATCGTTTTACAACGATTGAATCAATACCGCTGTGTTGTAGGGTTTGCTGAGCGATAACAGCTGCTTCTTGAGAGTCATAAGGTCCAGAGACAACACGATACCAAGTTTGTCCGCCTTCTGTGGTTTTAATGACATCTGCAGATAAGCCGTTGAGAATAATTTCAGCACGACGTGCATCAGCACTGTCTGGATCTGGATAACTTCTGACTTGTAAAAGGTAGCTACTCGCCACGGGTTGAGGTTCTGCATTTTCAATCAGTTCACCCTCGGTCGTTGTAGCATCAGCAACCACAGGTGCTTCCACGATGACAGGTGCGGTGTTCACTTGCTGATTTTCAGGTACAGCTTGATCGGGGATTGGAGTCACTTGTTGTTGAGGCAATAAATCGTAGAAGCGATAATCTTTATTCGTATCTTCTTGATAATGTTCAGATTGAATATCATTGCTTTTTGGTTGGACTGGCGCCCACGGTTTCCATAGCATTAAGGCTACGGCAAAACTCAGTACAATTAAAATCAGAACAAGCATACCTAACCATTTTGGTATTAATGGTTGTTTAGGTTTGTTAGGTCTTTCTGATACACCACGCTGCGTTTTTCCAAACACTTGGAAACCTCTCTTATTTTAAGATCATGCAATGGAAAATTGGATTACCATCACATGGAATTTTTATCTCATTTTTTTCAATAATAAAAGTCTGAAGAGGTGAATCTTTTAAAAAGATTCACCTTCGATGACTTACATGCTTTCAGGTGCAGAAACGCCTAAAAGCTCTAAACCATTTTTCAAAACTTGACGAACATTTACCGATAACAACAAACGTGCTTGGGTCAGATCAGCATCATCACCGAGTACTTTATTTTCGTTGTACCAACCATGGAACAATGCTGCAAGTTCTTTTAAGTAGTTACCTACTTGATGCGGTTCATGGCTGTTTGCAGCACGTGCAATAATTTCAGGGTAGGCTGCAAGTTTTGCTAAGATTTCAGTTTCAGCTTCTAATTCAAGCTTTGCGGCAAAACCACGCGCAGTGGTCGCATCGAAGTTGATGTTCAAGCTGCTTGCTTTTTCTAGCATACGACAAATACGTGCATGAGCATATTGAATGTAATACACCGCATTGTCTTTACTTTGAGAAACCGCGAGATCTAGATCAAAGTCGATGTGCTGTTCAGACTTACGCATGACATAGTAGAAGCGAGCAGCGTCGTTGCCGACTTCTTTACGTAGATCACGCAATGTGACAAATTGACCTGAACGAGATGACATTTGAACCATCTCACCACCGCGCCATAGGCTGACGAATTGTACTAATAACACAGTCAGTTTTTTCGAGTCATATCCCATCGCATCAATCGCTGCTTTTACTCGTGCGATATAACCGTGGTGGTCTGAACCCCAAATATCAATAATGTCAGTATAACCACGTTGAAGTTTATTCAGATGGTAAGCAATGTCAGATGCGAAGTAAGTGGTTTGACCATTACGACGTTTTACAACACGGTCTTTTTCATCACCAAATTCTGTTGATTTGAACCAAATGTTGCCATCTTTCTCATAGAGGAAGCCGCGTTGATCAAGTGTTTGTAATGCTTCTTCAATTTTTTCAGTCAATGATGCTTCACTGAACCATTGGTTGAAAGTCACACCAAATTCACCAAGATCATCTTTGATATCATCAAGAATTGCTTTTAACGCAGCTTGATGAAAAACGCGATAACCTTCACCTATTAACGTCTGCGAGTTAAAAATTAGACCATCAATGTGTTTTTCTTTATCGCCAGAAATTACAACCTTGTTACCTTCGGCATCAAGTTCTTCAGCATACTGCACATCTTCTGGCACATCTTTATAAACATCAGCTACAGGGCGAACATATACATCGCCGTCTTGATCAATAATGCTTTGTGCGATTTCTTTGACATAGTCGCCTTGGTAAGCATTTTTAGGGAATACTAATGTTTGACCAGTTAACTCAAGGTAACGTAGATAAGTAGACGTCGCTAAAATATCCATTTGACGACCAGCGTCATTCACATAGTATTCACGATCCACTGTAGCACCAGTTGCTTCAAGTAAATTCGCAACCGTCATGCCATATGCTGCGCCACGACCGTGACCCACATGTAAGCTTGATGTCGGGTTCGCAGAGACAAACTCAACTTGGATTTTTTTCGTAGCATTTACTTGTGTACGACCAAAATCATTAGCTTGTGCCTGAATGGCATCAAGAACAGCAAAACGTTGGTCTGCATTCAAGAAAAAGTTGATAAAACCAGGACCAGCGATTTCCGCTTTACTGATATCCGCAACTTCTGGCAGTGCAGCAAGAATTTTTTCTGCTAAATCACGAGGCTTCATACCTGCAGCTTTAGACGCGATCATTGCGATATTGGAAGCGAAGTCACCATGGCTTCGGTCTTTGGTTCGCGTTAAGTTTCCGCTGTTGTTAAAGTCAGATGGGAGGACCCCTTCAGCTTGAAGAGATTGCACTGCATGATCGAGAGCTGCTTGTATTGCCGTATTCATAATTTATCGAAAAATTAATGTCGCAGAAAAACGACAAATATAGCAAATTTAGCGCTCATTAGCGAAGCAGATTTGCGTTGAATAAAACTTATCCCACATAAAAAATAATAAAATCAGTTTTTTTAATCACTATGCGCTATTTGCAGAATTAACGATGATGAAATTTATCTTTTACATCTAATGCATATCGATGATTGAATTGAGCCTGATTGTCTTTATCTCATTTAATGTGAATTTAAATAGAAATCAGGCAATTTTATGACTCGAAATTAAGCCATACACGTGACAGGCTTATTTAGTAATTCTGCTTTACCATTTTGGAAAGTGTATAACTTAGATGCATGGAAGATTTTAATGGTTTTGGCCTTTTGAGCAGCAGTTTGAAATGTCGCTAATTTTTTTTGATTCGCCAAACTAAAAGGATTTCCGTAATTCTTATTGTCGAGTAGTACTTGGATTGTTCCAACTTCAGGCTGAAGACTATTTAAAATTTCTGATCCTTCCGCATTTTGTATGCTGAGACTTGGTTTTTGGACACTATTCTTACAATTTAAGCGCAGGAACAGCATGTGACCATCAACTGCTTTGTTTTGTAAGTCATAAATTCCTTGAAGGTCATTTTCGATATATACCCACTGACCAATCGGCATATTTTGTTTAAGTTTCTCAATTTGCTCGAGGGTTGTTTTACTAATATCGACAATGCCTTTTTTATCAATTTCAGGGGTCTTATCGGCGCGTGCTAAACCCACCATTGAAAGTGCTTTATCACCGACCCTTGAGGTCGTGTCAGTGATGGTTTGGCAACCCGTTACATTTAGCAGTGAAATAATAGTTAATGGCAAAATGGCAATTTTAGCTGTAATTTTCATGTGGATCTAATAATGAAGTAAAAATACGATTGAATCCGATATTAGCTGAATCGTTCAGATTAGTTTGCAAAAAAAAGTTAATAAACATGAATAATACATTTGAAATGTGACAGTTTTATCTATTTTTCAATCAATAGAATGATGGATTGAAGTTATAAAATTTAAAAATACTGCCAATATTATTATCAATTTTATAAATATACATTTGTCTTCATTTCGGCTTAAGCTATTTCTTAAATAAATGGTAAAAATGAAATGAAAAGGGTCTGAATTTAGGCCTGATCCATGAGATTAGAGATGACAACTGAACACACTGAAGTGAAACACCCTCTTTATACCCCTTATGCTGGCTTTACTTTGCTTGAACTACCTCTCCTTAATAAAGGCTCTGCGTTCACTGAGGAGGAGCGAGCAAGTTTTAATCTCAATGGTTTACTACCTCATGTGATTGAAACGATTGAAGAGCAACACCAACGTTCATATCAACAATTTACGTCATTTCATGACGACATTAATAAGCATATTTATCTGAGAAATATACAAGACACCAATGAGACTTTGTTTTATCACCTCATAGAAAATCATTTATCAGAAATGATGCCGATTATTTATACCCCAACGGTAGGTGAGGCTTGTCAACGATTTTCTGATATTTACCGCCGTCATCGTGGTGTATTTATTTCATATCCTGATCGTGCCAACATTGACGATATTTTACAAAATGTGAATAAGAATAACGTCAAAGTCATTGTAATCACAGATGGTGAACGCATTCTTGGTTTAGGTGACCAAGGGATTGGTGGCATGGGAATTCCAATCGGAAAATTATCTCTCTATACCGCATGTGGTGGTATTAGCCCAGCTTATACATTACCCATTACATTGGATGTAGGAACCAATAATGCACAGTTGCTAAATGATCCAATTTATTTAGGTTGGAATCAGCCTCGTATTAGTGGCGATGAATACTATGACTTTGTGGATGACGTACTTCGTGCTATTAAACGCCGTTGGCCAAAAGCTTTGATTCAATTTGAAGATTTTGCTCAAAAAAATGCAATGCCATTGCTGGAAAAATATCGTGATCAATATTGTTGTTTTAATGATGATATTCAAGGCACTGCTGCTGTTGCAGTCGGTAGCTTAATCGCAGCAAGTCGAGCTGCAGGAAAACAATTACGTGACCAGAAAGTGGCATTCTTGGGTGCTGGTTCAGCGGGCTGTGGTATCGCTGAGCAAATCATTGCGCAAATGGTGGCTGAAGGTTTGAGTGATGCTGAGGCAAGATCACGAATTTATATGGTCGATCGTTTTGGGTTATTGACCGATAATCAACCAAACCTTTTAGATTTTCAGCGTAAACTGGTTCAAAGTTCAGAAAATGTATCCGCGTGGGCTGATGCGGAAGGCATCATTTCATTGCTAGATGTTGTAAAAAATGCACACCCAACTGTGTTAATTGGTGTCTCTGGACAACCGGGTTTATTCACTGAAGAAATTATTCGAACTATGGCATCCAATTGCGAGCATCCTATTGTATTGCCATTGTCGAATCCAACGTCGCGCGTAGAAGCCGTACCAGCAGATATTATTCAGTGGACGGACGGTCGCGCTTTGATTGCAACTGGTAGTCCATTTATGCCAGTTAATTATCAAGATAAGCTACACAATATTTCTCAGTGTAATAACTCTTATATTTTCCCAGGGATTGGCTTAGGGGTGATTGCTGTGCAGGCAACGCGTGTTACAGACAATATGCTGATGGCATCAAGCATGGCGTTAGCAGATTGCTCTCCAAAATTGCAAAACCCTGACGACGACTTACTTCCTGATCTCAATGATTTGCAGAAAGTCTCCCGAATCATCGCGTTTAAGGTTGCAAAAGCGGCAATTGAGGATGGTGTTGCTTTGCCATTGAGTGATGAGCTGATCGAAAAAAGTATTGAAGATAATTTCTGGAAGCCTGAATATCGCCGTTATAAGCGAATTCCATTTTAAAAAAACTTGAATTTTCAATATAAATTCATTGGAAATAAATAGGAATCAATGCGTTGGTTCCTATTTTTTGTTTAGAATAATTACAATATTTAAAAGCAAGATTGAGCGGAATACGCTACAATTTTCAAAAATCATAATAATAGCTTTAATCATTCTATGCTCAATAATATCAATTCAATTATAGAAGGCTTGGGTCTTAGCCCGCAAAAGCGCGCCTTACATATTAAATTTTCTAATCCAATATTAGATAGCCAAGTTTTCATTCAACGAATTCAGGGTCAACACTTTATTAATCAAGGCTTAAAAGCTGAAGTATTATGCTTATCGACGAATGCGCATTTACAACTTAAGCAATTCATTGGTTGTTTAGTGGCTGTCGATCAAGTTACGGATCTTGGAAAATTAGCTCGGACTACTGGGATTGTGACAGGGGTGAGCCAAGGTCAAAGTGATGGAGCGTTGACCTTATATAAGTTGACTGTTGAAGATGCAACTTCACTTTGGCACAAACGCCGTAACAGTCGCGTATTTATGAACAAATCCGTGGTTGATATCACTGAGATTATTTTTAAAGAGTGGCAGACGAAAAGCGTGTTATTTAGTACCGCTTTGAGTCTGTCAACGGCGGGTTTAAAAGCATCATATGATATACGTCCATTTGTGATGCAAGCCAACGAATCAGACTATGATTTTCTAACACGCTTATGGCGGAGTGAAGGCATTAATTGGTTGATTGATGAGACAGATCAAACTGTGCCATTCTCAGCGAAAGAAATTCAATCACAAAAATTAAGGCTAATAGATGAAAATAGTCAGTACGAGCCTTTAGATCGACGCACGCTCAGATTCCATCGCAGTCATGCAACAGAACGTTTTGATACGATTACCAGCTTTATTGCTCAACGCTCGATACAATCTACAGCAATTCAGGTACAACGTTGGCAGGGCGATATACTTGCGCAAGATCAAGATGATTATCAACTCAGTGCTCATCAACATAGTGACCAGTTGGATAATGAAACCTTAAGTCTAGAACAAGCATGGACTGTGAGTCCTGCTTGGATTGCTGATTTAAAAGGTGAAGATCAAGCCACTCTATCAAACAATTCACAACTGCAAAAACTGAATACACAACTCAATCAATACCAAGATTTGCAGGCTAAATACTTTACTGCGGTGAGTAGCGTTCGAGATGCCAATGTTGGGTATTGGTTTGAATTTATGGGGCATCCAGAAATAGATCAACATCAAGGGGTAGATCGCCAATTTATTATTTTAGGAAAACATTTTTTTAATCAAAATAATTTACCTAAAGATTTAAATAATCAAATTGAAACATTAATTGATTTGAGTCGTTGGAAAAAGACAAAAACAGATGAGCGTTTATCTACAGAACTGAGTTTAGTGCGCCGAGCTATACCTATTGTTCCAGAATATGATCCATTGAAACATCGTCCAGTTGCTTATCCTCAACGGGCAAAAGTGGTTGGTCCTGAAGGTGAAACGATCTATGTGGATCAATGGGGACGTATTAAGGTTCGCTTCGTATTTACACGTAATGATGATCATCAACATGATGGTGGTGCAGGGGCGAATGATAATGATACAGACTCTGCATGGGTTGATGTTTTAACTTCTTGGGCTGGGGAGGGGTACGGATCAAGATTCCATCCACGTATAGGTGAAATTGTAGTCATTGATTTCTTTGATGGAAATGTTGATCGACCTTTCGTTGTTGGGCGTTTACATGAAGCAGAACGTCATCAAACCATGTTTGATGTTAAGGGGCAGTTACCGGACACCAAAAAACTGAGTGGGATTCGTTCGTCTGAAGTTGGTGGTTCTGGATTTAACCAACTCCGATTTGATGATACGACAGGACAAATTAGTACTCAGTTGCAAAGTAGTCATGCGGCAACTCAATTGAATCTGGGTAATTTGAGTCATCCTAAGGATAAGGAAAAAAGTGATGGACGTGGAGAAGGATTTGAGCTGAGAACTGATGCGTATGGCGCTGTTCGTGCAGGGAAAGGAATGCTCATTACGACTTATGCACAAGAAAAAGCAATTGCTGATCATCTTGAAGCTACACAGGCTCAATCTCTGTTGAGTCAGAGTGAGCAGAGGATGAAAGTGCTCAGTGAAATTGCAGTAAAACAACAATCGGATGCATTAAATGTAATTAGTAGATTACCTAAATTTATTCAATCATTAGAAATCAAAAGTAGTGCTCAAGCTTTGCAGTCTACAGTGAATTTATTTAAAGAGGGAATAGCGAAGGATCCATTAAATGCACTGAAAGATTGTGGTGGTTTTATTAAGGATATTGGTACTTTAGGTGGTAATACTGCTGGAATTGTGGATGAGTTTAATAGTTACTTTGAGCATGCTCAAGAAGCGGTTGATAATCTCAAGGAATTTATTGATAACGTACAAGAATATGGTTCTGAAGCGATAAAGAGGAAATTTGAAAGTATTAAAAATGGGATTAAAGATAACCCATTTCAAGCACTTCAAGATGTGAGTAAAGCAATTTCAAGCGTTGACTTGAATATGGAAGATCAGCTTGTGTTATGCACTGGTTTTGGTGGTGCAAACAAAAAAGATGATATTAATCCAATAAAAGCCTTAAGCACACTGACAGGTTTTATGGAGGGATATACTCAAGGATTAGAAAATAGTTCTGATCAAAAAAAACAAGAGCAAGGGCGTTTATTTAGACAGGCACTCATGCTTTTGGCTTCACCCAATGGGATTGCATTAACAACGCCTGAGGACATTATTCTTCAAGCATCACAAGATATTGCGGAGAGTGCACAGGGTTCAATTAATTTAAGTGCGCAAAAAAATATTGTAGGGCACGCTCAAGACAAGATCAGTTTGTTTGCTGCACAGAAAGGATTTCGAGCGTTCGCAGCTAAAGGTAAAGTTGAATTACAAGCGCAAGATGATGCGATTGAAGCAATTGCACGTAAGGTGATTAAGCTTATTTCAACCGAAGATAAAATTGAAATTACCAGCCCTAAAGAAATTGTACTGACCGCAGGTGGCTCGCAACTCAAGATTAATGCTAGTGGAGTATTTAGCACGACGGGTGGAAAATTTGAGAGTAAGGCAGGGCAACATTTGTTTACGGGTGGGGCAACTGTAAATGCGCAATTACCTAAGATGCCTGAGAGTGGGATATTTAGTAGAAGATTTGATTTTAGTGAACTAATTTCAAAAGAACTTTTAAAGAATGGCTATAAATATAAAGTCATTAATCATGATAAAAAGACAGAATATATAGGTTTTCTTGATGAAAATGCTCGCACAGAGAGAATCTTTAGTGAGAACCCTGATAATGTTGAAATAGTACTATTGGGTAAATCTGAGGATGAATCAGATAAGTTGCTTCTAATTGAGGAAGAATTTACTCAAGATAAAAGTGATAGTTCAGATGAAGCATGTTGTGGAGGGCATGATGAAGATGATCATGACTATCATGATGAAGAATTTAACGATGAAAGTGATTTAGAAGCTGATTTCAATAGTTTTGGACTTTAAGGTGGATTTATGAAAAAACTAAAAAAAATAATGACTATGTTCGTGTGCTTAAGTAGCCCAACACTATATGCTGAAAGTTCGAAAGAGTGTATGAATTATTGGAATCAACCAATGAAAAAGATCACGGTATTAGAAGAAGTTGAATGTGATCATATCTGGGATTTTGGTAAAAGTAAAAATAGTTTGAATCGCTTCAAAGTGGTAAATAATTTAAATCTTAAAACAACTAATACACAATGGATGTCAACAGGGCAGTGTCAAAAAGTATCATACAATAAAAAACAGTTTAATATTTACAATTCAGAGTACAAAGAATATGGGCACAATATTTGGCTAATTTACGATGACAAAAATGCTTTTGCATATTTTAGAAAAGTGAATAGTAAAGATCAATCAGTGGAGGTGAGTTGTGCTCAAGAGGGGGCGGACACAAATTTGAAATTTATACTCAATACTTATTTAAAAAATAATACATCTGTAAGTATGCAAAAATATAAAGCAAATGATTGGTATAAAGAGTAATAAGAATGAAAAAAACAATAACTTTTAAAGATGGGACAACTAGAACGTTTGAAACAAATTTGGAGGGTTTTATTCAAGCTGTAAGTTTTAAAGAATCTTCATCAGATTTGTCTTTGCCATTAAGTAATCCAGTCAATATAAGGTGTGCAAGAAAAGTAAACGAGGCAGGTTATTTGGGCCTATTTCAATGGGGAGAGTCTGCTCTGTATGAGCTGGGGTATTATTTAGGGGATAAAGGAATTTCCTATGATGATATTAAAGATGCAAGAAGAGGATCTGCTTTACACAATAGTTGGAAGAGTCAATTTGACTCTAATAATTGGTCGGGTAAGTGGTCAGGTAAAAGAAATATAAATTCCAAATCTGATTTTTTAAATAATCCTAAGGTTCAGTATGAGGTTATCAAAGAATGGATTGGTTATTTATGTAAACAAATAAGAAATAATAATTTAAATGAGCATTTTGGTAGAACGATTCAAGGCGTTGAAGTCAATGAGTCTGGAGCAATTGCTGGGATGCATTTGGTTGGTATAGGAGGTTTGGGTGCTTTTTTAGGGTTTTCAAAATTTTCTGGTGAAAAACAAACGGATGGTAATGGAACACATATTAAGAAATATATTCAAGACTTTGGTGGCTTTGATCTGGAGCAGTGCTGTAATCGGAAAATATATATAAATTTGAAGGATAAAAATGATAATGTATTACCAGATAAGGAAGTTACAATTGTCTCAAAATATTCTGGAAAAAGTTTTTCTGGTGAGACCAAAGTTAAAATAAAAAGCGATGAAAATGGATATCTTCCTGTCATTGTTAGGCATCCATCAACTGAAATTAAAATTGTGGCTGATGGCAAAGAGTCAAATCCTATTGTTCAGAAAGCTGACCAAAAACAACGTGCAATTTTAAAGGATTTTGAAGTTTCAAAATTTCCAGCAACCTTAGAGCAAAATAGTACTTCTCAGCCTAAACCTCTACCAAATAAAACACCTCAACAAGTAAGAAATGAGAAAAATCAATCTGAAGCTAAGCAAGAAGGAGCTGCTGAAAATAACAAAGATATTAGTTTCAATATTCAAATTGTAGAGGGTGATACAGGGAAACCAATCTCTAATATGAATTTTTTTCTTACATATAAAGCAAATCAGAAAAAACATACAGCGAATGATCAAGGTATTAAGCAAGGTATTATTGCTGAAGTTGGACAAGACATAGAAGTTTCAGTTTCAGGTGAAGTAGGAAATCAAAAAATACATCACTTTAAAGTCGAACAAACTTTGTCTAATCAGACAGTTAAAATTAAGTTACCAGTTCAATCTTTCAAAATAATTGTAAAAAAAGACAATAGATTGGTGCCGAATTTGCCAATAACATTATTTTATAGAGGGCGGGAGATTCCTAAAAAAACTAATGCATTAGGTGAAGTTTCTGTAAAAATGCTAGTTGGCTTTGTATATGGATTTGGTACTAGTAGTAAGTCTTTTATTAAAGTAAGGGCGATATATGGTAATACATCGCGAATATTTCGAATAAATGAAGGTTTTGAAAAACTTTCTAAACAAAATACTACAACTCAAACTAAACCGAATAATCAACAAACAAATTCAGGATCACAACCAAATAATACAACAACTCAAACTAAACAAGCTGAAGTAAAGCAGGAAACACCGAAAGCAATACAACAAAATACGCATACAGAAAACGGTGGTAAGCCTTTAACTAAAGTTAGTAATCAGTCCCCACCTACAAGTGATACAACGCGTTATCACATTTATCATGATGGGAAGATTAAAAGAGAGAACAAATCAGCTACAGGTTTCGCAGAATATATTTATTATGATTCTACAAGTAAGTCTCATAATTTAGGTAAATCAAAATATGTTGTAGCAAAAAGATGGTCTTCTAAGGGCGTCTTAGGCAGTGGGAATGTTTATTTAATCGATGTAAGACATTTTCAGAAATATCGCTCAGGTGTAGTCGGTTATAAAATGTTAATGAATTCTGGGCAGCAACGATATTATTTAGGTGGTATAGAGTTAGCAGCATTTTTAGGAGCACTATGCAAATCTGGGTATGATGACATTTCCTTTAATGGTTTTAGCAGAGTCAATGGTGATCCTGGTGAAAGTAAATCTCATATTAATGGTGAAGCAGGAGATTTGAGATATTTAAGAACTGATAAGAAGGCTTTATCGGTTATTTTACAAGATGCTAATTATGACCATGAAAGAACTTTAAATTTGATTAATAACTTTATAAAATTTGGCTGGGGTAAATCAAAAAAAATGCTAAGTGAGTATTTCACAAACTCTAAGGCCGGAGTCAAAAGTAATTATATTTTCCCAAATTGCAATCATTTAGCTAAACCAAGGCACAATAATCACCTTCATTTACAAGGGCTGTCTCCAAATCTAGAGGATATTTAATTTATGAAAAAATTATATTATATTTTTTCTATTTTATTATGTTGTGGTTGTTCAAATAGTCAAAGTAATTCATCTGATTTACATAGTATTAAGAGTAAAGAAAATGAATTAAACGGTATTAAAATAGGAGATAATTTAGACGCATTGAAGAGTAGATTTAAGGGGGATATAATTATTCAAAAATATAGTGATATTACTGACTTAAAAGAATGTCAAAACAGAAAAAATATTTTAGTTAATAATACTCTTACTAGTGTTGATGTTGATAATAATGAAATTGTCACCTCTATTCATACTCGAGATGTTAAAGCGGTTGATGCTAATAATATAAGTATTGGTAAGGGTGAAATTAATGTTGCGAAATTAAATAATAATATCAAACCAAAAAAAGTTTTTAGTGGGGATGAATCACTAGACCTATTTTTATATAAAATCCCTATGAAAGAAAGTAAAGGATATTTTATATATAATATCGATAATAATAAAATTGAGTCTATCTCAATTGAAAGCTTTGATCACATTTCCTGTAATTTGGAATGATTTGAAGTTGAGTCAAAATTTTCAAATCTAGTTTTAAATTTTAGAAATTAAAAATGAAATACTTTTTTAAAGTTAAATCTTAATAGAGCCGACTCTCGTCGGCTTTATTGATTAAACTTCTAACAATTCTTCAATCGGAGCAAATAGTATGCTCCATCTAAAGGCGCAACAAAGTGCAATAAACGATCATGAATACCATCGCCACTAGTTCCAAACATACGTGTCAGCATGCGATTAATACGGGTTAAATCTTTCGTATAAGCGATAAAATATAAACCTTGATCGCCGCGGCCATCCCCATATGGCAAAGAGTGGCGAAGAATTTCAAGCTCCTCACCTTCATCATCTTCAACCACGGTGCGAGCCACATGTGCATTGTCAGGTTTAATATCGTCATCAAGCTCAATGCTTTCGAGTTTGGTGCGCCCAATCACTTGCTCTTGTGCATCAACTTTAAGTTTTTTCCATTTATCTAAATCATGACGATAACGTTGAGCAAAAACGAATGAGCCATCAGTGAAAATTCCTGCATCTTTGACTAATAAAGCTGTTTTAGTATGATCATCTGGAAATTATTTATACAGTCGATACTGAAAATAAAACTGTAACAATTTTAGCGGCTATAGGCTTTGTTGGTAGTGCTGAAGAAAGATTCAATACAGAAAATGGTGGTTGTGTGTAGAAGGGGTGCAGTAGAACAGCTGTTTATACGATTTCGGGTAAAGCTTTGGCATCTCATGCTGGACGGGTGGGATATTTTAGACCCAATATAAGTGGAAAGAGAATATGAAAAAAAGTACAGTAGTTATTTCTATCATGGTATTAGCAGCTTGTACTGCTAATGCTGATAAAAAAGATTTAAATAATGTTCAGTTAGATAGTCTATTGACTTGTTATGGTGAGAATACTGAATATACAAATTTGGATGGTTATTATTATTTGCCAGATTATGGCTGTATATATAATGGTAAGACTAATAAGCTTGGGAATGCATTTGTTTTTTTGATTCCAAGTGTTGATAAAAAAAAGATCTAAATTACAAGAGTATAAAAGCAGTTAAGGAAAAAATTATTTTTTTAATTCCAAAAGATAATTTAGTTAAGACAAATAATTCCGATTCCAATTATATACCTAAAGCAAACTATAAATTTAAAGTTTTTTTAAACTCTGGGAAAGGTTGGGTTGAGAATAGTCAAGTTTCTAAATTAGATCAAATGAATGATTTTGTTGAAAATAGGGTTTTATCTTATAGCGGTGCTTTTTTAAAAAGAAAAATGGATGTTAATAAAGATGGGGTTGGTGACTATATTGATGTTTTAGGCGGAAAATATTCGTTGAAATCAATTGTTATTAGGGATGGTCTTAATAATAAAACATTATGGAAAAATAATATTTTATTTGATGATGGTTTTAATAATTGTCAATATAGTGAGTTTAAGAATATAGTAATCAGTGAAAATAATTTTACATTAGAGTATAATACTTGTGCAGATAACTCTATGTTAGGTCATAGATATACAACATTTAGAGTCGACTCTAAAAATGAACCAGTTGTAATTCAAGATAATTATTTAGTTAATGAATTAAATGGAAAGGACAATAAAAAGCCTAAAAAAATAAACTGCATGTCTAATTCAAAGGTTTTTTTCTCTACTTATAGAGGGCGATGTGGTTAGGGGAATTGTTAACATATATTTGTATGTAACTACTACCTCCCCTATAAAAGCCGACTCTCGTCGGCTTTATTGATTAAACTTCTAAAATTTCTTCTAACAATTCTTCACTCGGAGCAAAGTAGTATGCTCCATCTAAAGGCGCAACAAAGTGCAATAAACGATCATGAATACCATCGCCACTAGTTCCAAACATACGTGTCAGCATGCGATCAATACGGGTTAAATCTTTCGTATAAGCGATAAAATACAAACCTTGATCACCACGTCCATCCCCATATGGCAAAGAGTGGCGAAGAATTTCAAGCTCCTCACCTTCATCATCTTCAACAACGGTGCGAGCCACATGTGCATTGTCAGGTTTAATATCGTCATCAAGCTCAATGCTTTCGAGTTTGGTGCGCCCAATCACTTGCTCTTGTGCATCAACTTTAAGTTTTTTCCATTTATCTAAATCATGACGATAACGTTGAGCAAAAACGAATGAGCCATCAGTGAAAATTCCTGCATCTTCACCTAATAAAGCTGTTTCAGCACGATCATCTGGAAATTGAGGATTTTCGGTGCCATCAATAAAACCAGTTAAATCTCGACCATCAAAATTTCGGAAGCACACGCGCTCATCTAAAACCTCAACTAAATCCTGAATGCCTTCAAAAAAAGCTTGGCTTAAGGCAAAACAAATATCAGTGCGCTGTGCTGCGATATGGATTAAAACATCAGCAGGGACCACAGGCATGGTGAAAGAGCCTTGAATTGGTTCAAGCTGTTTAAAACCTTTTGGTTGGTGAGGGTAAAGTTGTGACCAAAGTTCTGGTCCAAAAGCCACCGCAGTTTTAATTTGAGCATGAGGATGTTGAGTAATTAAGCGATCACGAGTCGTAAAGAGATCTTCAAGTTTTTCTTTTAGTTGATCTATTGATAAATCTTTTAAACGCAAAGTGATAAAGCGAGCATGATCTGAAGGTAATGGTAAGATTACGGATTGGGAAGTCATTCATGGCTCCTGAAATTATAATATCCTAATTTTGCTGATCACATTGTGCCTGATCATCATAGTGCTGAACAGACAGACGTTTAAAAAAACATTCAAATTTTAAATCTTAAAAAAGTCGAATTGTCATATAATCTCATCAAAATAAATCTCCCAAATCGTTATGTCTTATCAAATGTGGTTTGCCTACATGCTTGCATGTTGGGTTATTAGTATTTCGCCTGGTGCAGGTGCTATTGCATCTATGTCTAGTGGTTTGAATTATGGATTCAAACGAGGCTATTGGAATGCAATTGGTCTGCAACTTGCACTTTTGGTTCAAATTGGAGTTGTCGCTGCGGGAGCAGGCGTACTATTTGCTACGACACCTTTGGCATTTTTGATCGTCAAATGGTTTGGGGTTGGGTATTTATTATATTTGGCATATTTACAGTGGAAAGCCCCAGTGCAGTCCATCGAAATTCAGACTGGTTTAAAGCAAAAGTCAGCGATGAAGCTAGTAATCAGCGGTTTCTTTGTCAATATGAGTAATCCAAAAGCAATTGTCTTCTTATTGGCAGTGTTGCCACAGTTTCTGGATCTTTCAAAGCCTCAATGGCCACAATACCTCATCATGGCTTGTACGATGATTGTTATCGATCTTATCGTTATGGCTGGATATACAGGTCTTGCAGCGAAGGTATTGCGTTTACTTAAATCACCTCGTCAGCAAAAAGTGATGAATCGTACCTTTGCAGGTTTATTTGCAGGTGCGGCTTTTTTATTGAGTTTAGTGCATCAATAAGACACAATAAAATAACGATTGAGGGTTATTTTATTGAAAATTATAATCTTAATTTTGACTATTCTGTTGGGGCTCGGCTTAATTTCAACTCCCTATATTTGGGCGTATTTTTATTTACAGCCTGAAAGTGTGTGGGAATGGATCAAGTTTGTGATGTGGGGCGCGGGTGTTGGCATATGCGCCACATTTGGACTTACATTGATTTTAGTTTTGGTCACCACCCTTATAAAAAAATGATTGTGGATGATACTTCGCAATATAAGATTGTTTTCAAACAAATGGTTTATTTGATGTGGATCAATGTAGTCTTATTTATGACGGCTGCAATCGGTTTACTATTCGAATGGTAACCTTTCTATATTGTTGAATCTTGGTTTATGCCCGAGACCTTTTTTGGCTTTTGGCATTTGTTATGGATAAAGGCCTCATTAATTTATTGGTTATGGTGGTTTTTATATTCTCTTGTTATATCTTTATCTGTCTTCATAAATATTTTACAAAGCAGCAAGATTAATGAATAGCCCAAATAATTCAGGCTATCTTTTTAAATTTTTGAATGATAAAAATTACAGCAAATACGATTGCCATGGTTAATACAATGCTTAAACCTGTCGCAATATTTAAACCCGCACTCGACCATAAACCCACAGTCACACCAATTTGAGCCACAATAAAAGACCATAGCACCATATGTTTAGGTGAGTGTGCTAAAAGTCTTGCGGTTAATGCAGGTATAACCAATAAAGCACCCATGAGTAATGAACCTACTGCACGTAAAGCTAGTACTGTAAATAAGGCAAGAAGCAGCATAAAAATAAGGCGCTGCCATTTCGCATTCACACCTTCACTTACCGCAATATCAGGATCAATCGCAATTTGAATTTGAGATTGCCAACTTTTATAGAGCACAGAGAGTGCAATGACAATCACCACTGCAAATGTCGGTAAGTCGGACCAAGATATTGTTAAAAGATCGCCAAATAAATAACTCAGCAACTCAGGTCTTAGTGCAGGGAGATGTTGGATGACTAATAGTCCTGAGCAAAGCAGCGTTGCTGAACATAACGCAAGTAATGCATCGTTGGGCAGGCGAGGATCATGCAATACCCAAAGGACTGCGACCAAGAGTAACGCGGTAAACGTAACCCCCATCCATAAGGGGAGGGTGAGTAAGCCAGCAATCGCCACACCCAAGAGAGTTCCATGCGCCATTGTGTCTGCAAAGAATGACATACGGCGCCATAACATAAGACAACCGAGCGGTGCAGTTAGAAACACTAATAATGTTCCCATAATCCATGCGGGTAATAGAAGTTGTAACCATTCCATCATGATCTAAGCTTCCGGTTCTGGATGAATATGGGGACGAGGATCGTGTTGACATGGTGTTGCTGTATCACCATGTGCACAATGATCGTGATGATGTTGGTAGAACACTCGATTAGTGCCGAAAATAGCTTGATACTCAGGGTCTTGTTGAATATTTTCAGGCAAACCGCTACAACATATATGTTTATTGAGGCATACCACACGCTGTGTACCTTGCATCACCCACTGCAAATCATGAGAGACGATTAAGATCGAGCAACCGTAGCGCTCAGGTAGACTTCGAACATAATCATAAAGTTCAGCTTCAGATTGAATATCTAAACCTTGCATCGGTTCATCGAGTACCAATAAGTTGGGTTGACGCAGTAGAGCGCGTGCTAAAAGTACACGCTGGCGTTCCCCACCAGACAGCTGTTGGACTTTCGAATCTTGTAATTTTATGATCCCAGTATCTCGAATAATTTCTTGTTTAATCGCAAGATCACACTTTTCTAAATCAAGTAAATCTTTCACTCGAAGTGGCAAGCTGTGGGATGGATTGAACTTTTGAGGGACGTAAGCAAGTTTTAAAGCTTTATGATGTTTAATTTGACCAGAATTGGCCTTCACAATTCCGAGAATCACTTTGATAAGCGTAGATTTACCCGCCCCATTGGGACCAATGAGGGTAATAATTTCTTTGTCATGAATCTGAAAGTCAACATTCTTTAAAATGTCTCTTTCATCAATTCGCACATTAATTTGTTGCAATTCAATTAATGGCAATGCAGAACTTACTGAGAGCACTGCTGACATAATCCTGAAATCTCAATAATGCTATGTTGAGCCTGAAAATGATCAGACGAAGCCAATTGATCAAGTTGTTGAATCAAACCAAGAGCTGAAGCCTCTTTCACTGTATTGCATTTAGAGCAAATGAGAAAAGCGGCTTGATGTCCAGCACGAGGATGGCAACATGGAATATAGGCATTAATTGAAGTTAAACGATGAATAAAACCTTTTTCGAGCAAAAAATCGAGGGTGCGGTAAACAGTTGGAGGTGCTGCTGGACGTTCAGCATTACCTTTTAATTTCGCCAACAAGTCATAAGCGCCCATGGGCCCTGAGGCCGTTAAAATTAACTCTAAAACTTCTTTGCGAAGCGGAGTCAATTTAGCGCCTGAAGCAGCGCAGCTTGCTTCAGCTTCTAATAAACGAGCTTCAACATTCGGGTGATCATGCACACCGTGTAAAGTATCATGATGTTCGTGTGAACATGCGCTCATGGACTGACCTCAAGACTTCGAAAAGGGAAGGGGATATCTCATAAATAGTATCATGAGACCTTGCAACTTACGAACAGCATAGGCATTTTTAACTGTTTGTTATATTATAACGTCAAAATTCGAGTGGTAATTAATTTCATGTTGCGTCTGCTAGCACTATGCTTTACAGCATTATTCACAACCTTGGCTTGGGCACAAGCACCCTTGGTGGTTTCGACACACCCAGTGTATTTGATTGCAAAAGAAATCACTCAAGGTATTGAAGAACCAAAATTGTTGCTAGAAAATCAAACAGGGCATGATGTTCATCTGACCCCTGCGCACCGTAAATTAATTCAGGATGCTGGATTGGTTATTTGGCTTGGTAAAGCGCATGAAGCGCCATTAGAGAGTATTTTGGCGAAAAACTCTAAAGCAGTTGCCTTATTGAATACAGGAATATTGCAAACATTGCCGCTTAGAAATAGTCGAGGGGACGTAGTAAAAGGAACTGTCGATACTCATGTATGGTTAGAACCAAATAATGCAGTTCGTATTGGCTTTTTTATAGCGGCATTACGCTCACAACAACAACCTGAGTTTAAAGACAAGTATTGGAGTAATGCTAAACTTTTTGCACATGAGATGCTGAAAACCTCACAAAGTGTAAAACTCAATCATGGTGTTCAGCCGTATTGGTCATTACATGATGCATACCAATACTTGGAGCGTGCGCTGTTGCTAAAATTCGCTGGTGCGATGACAGAAGACCCACATATGGCACCTACAATTGCTCAAATCAAATATTTAAAAGACCATCGCCCTCAGCAAAAGATGTGTCTTTTGGCTGAAACTGTAGCTAATAAGAATCAATATAAGTCTCTAGGTCATGTGAATTTTCTCGCAGTTGATGAGAGTTTTGCTAAACACCAGAATTTTATAACAGCATGGCAGACTCTAGCGATACAAGTACGTGCATGTGTAGAAAAAGCACAAAAGTGATGTAAAAACAGCCGATAATTGTATAAGTGCTCAGCAATAAACGATCTAAAAATACCAGACTTAGGTCGGGAAAAGATTGCATGTTCAGGGGTGTAACTCTATAATGCCTGCGATTAAAAATAATCATCAGCTAAACTTGTCAAGCATTATTGCTGTGAGTGGATAATAAATGAGCCGAACTAGTCGCTTGATTGACCGACGATTAGCGAAAGCTTTAGTCATCTTGCAAGCATGTATGATACCTGTTTCAGCCTTGATAGCGTGGGTCTTGAAAGACTCGACTGCGGCTTTGAGTGCAGCATTAGGTGCATTCGTATGTTGGCTAGCCAGTTGTTATTTTTCATGGCAGTCGTTCAGAGCTGCAGGTGCAAGAGCTTCGAAACAGGTTCTATCGAATATGTATCGGGGGTTGCTCGGTAAGTTTGGAATTGTGATTGTTGGCTTCATTTTGATTTTAATCAATGTGAAACCGTTGTCAGCGGTCGCATTGTTTTGTGGTTTCATACTCGTTCAGACCATGTCGTGGGTCGCACCTTTTTGGGCGTCGCGTCTATCAAAATGAGTTGAATTGCAACGAAAAATTGAAAAGTTTTTTAGATGTTTAACGAGATATCAAGCAGCACGCGATATTCGTTAACTCTAATTTGTATTTGACATTAACCAGGTGTGATTTATGGCTGCTGAAGAACATACCCTTACCTCGTCTGAGTATATTCAGCATCACTTAACGAACATGACCTATGGTAAAGCACCAGATGGTACGTGGAAGTTAGCTGAGACTGCTGAAGAAGCGAAAGAGATGGGGTTCACTGCTATTCACTTGGATTCTATGGGTTGGTCAATCGGCCTTGGCGTCATTTTCTGTTTGTTGTTCTGGTTAGTAGCGAAAGCTGCAAACTCTGGTGTTCCGACCAAGTTCCAGGCTGCAATTGAAATGATCGTTGAGTTTGTTGACTCAAGTGTTCGTGATACCTTTCATGGTAAATCACGTTTAATCGCGCCTCTAGCTCTTACCATCTTCGTGTGGATTTTCCTCATGAACTTGATGGACCTTATCCCTGTTGACTGGATTCCTTATACAGCTCAACACATAATTGGTGGGCTATTCGGTATCGACCCGCATCATGTTTACTTCAAGATCGTTCCATCTACTGACCCTAACGTAACCCTTGGTATGGCGTTATCAGTATTTGCGTTAACTATTTTCTATAGTATCCGTGAAAAAGGTCTTGTCGGTTTCGGTGCAGAATTTGCGCTTAACCCATTCAATCCAAGTAACCCATTTTTAAAAGCATTATTAATTCCAGTAAATATTCTTCTTGAATTAGTAACTTTTATCGCGCGTCCAATTTCATTGGCTCTCCGTTTGTTCGGTAACATGTATGCGGGTGAATTGATCTTCATTTTGATCGCATTATTACCGTTCTGGATTCAATGGGCGTTGTCTGTGCCTTGGGCAATCTTCCATATTCTTGTTATCACGTTACAAGCATTCATCTTCATGATGTTAACGATCGTGTATATGAGTATGGCTAGCGAGAAGCATTAATTAATATTTGCTCGACTACACTATGTAGTTGGGCTAAAGTTTTTTTGTTTGATTTAAACTCAACCTCTGAGGATTTTTTCATGGATTTAGTAGTTGGCTTATCTGCTGTTGCAGCTGCTCTTTTAATCGCGTTCGGTGCTTTAGGTACTGCGATCGGTTTTGGTCTTTTAGGTGGTCGCTTCCTTGAAGCTGTTGCTCGTCAACCAGAATTGGCTCCACAACTTCAAACTCGTATGTTCTTAATCGCGGGTCTTCTTGATGCTGTGCCTATGATCGGTGTTGGTATTGGTTTGTTCATTATCTTTGCAAATCCGTTCATCGGCCTAGTAGGTTAATTAGCTAAATTCCGAAATCAACTATTTGAGGAATAGCAATGAATATTAACTATACTCTGTTTGGTCAAGCGATTGCGTTTGCGATCTTTGTCGCATTCTGTATGAAATTCGTTTGGCCTCCACTAATCAATGCGATTAGTGAGCGTCAGCGTAAAATTGCTGATGGCTTAAATGCAGCTGAAAAGGCGAAAGCTGATCTTGCAGATGCGCAAGCTCAAGTTAAAGCTGAATTAGATGCAGCGAAAGCACAAGCGGCTCAATTGATCGAACAAGCGAACCGTCGTGCGGCTCAATTGGTTGAAGAAGCTCGTACTCAAGCATCTGCTGAAGGTGAGCGTATTCGTCAACAAGCGAAAGAAGCTGTTGACACAGAGATCAATGCTGCTCGTGAAGAATTACGTCAACAAGTTGCAGCTCTTGCTGTTGCTGGTGCAGAGAAAATTCTGAACCAACAAGTTGATGAAGCAGCTCACAATGCCATGCTTACTCAGCTGGCTGCTAAACTTTAAGCGAGGCGATTATGGCTGAACTCTTGACGTTAGCACGCCCGTACGCTAAAGCAGCATTTGCTTTCGCTTCTGAGCAAGGTGCAACTGACAATTGGTCAAATGTGTTACAAGTGCTTAGTGCTGCGGTGCAAGATGAAGCATTTTCCGCTTACTTGAGTCGCCCTGAGCTTACTCCTGTGGAGCAAGTAAGTTTATTTGCTAAGGTTTTAGGTGCAGATCAAACTGCTGAAGTGTCTAACTTTTTGACACTTTTGGCTGAAAATGATCGTTTAACTTTGTTACCTGAGATTGAAGCAGAGTACGAACTTCTTAAATCACAAAATAACAATGTGGTAGATGTTGTGATTGAATCTGCATTACCACTTTCTGCTGAACAAGAGCAATTACTTGCATCTGCGTTAGAGAAACGTTTCAACGCAGCTGTAAATGTTTCAGTAGAAGTTAACCCAGCGTTAATCGCGGGTGTTGTTATTCGTGCAGGCGACCAAGTGATAGATGATTCTGCGCTTAATAAGCTTGAAAAAATGCGGACTCGTCTTCTTGCATAATTGCGTAAAAAGAAGACTGAACTTAATAAAGATTGAGGTATAGCGCAATGCAACAACTGAATCCATCCGAGATCAGTGCGCTCATTAAACAGCGTATCGGCGATCTGGACACCAGCGCGACCGCTAAGAACGAAGGAACCATTGTTATGGTTTCCGACGGTATTGTGCGTATTCACGGCCTTGCTGATGCAATGTACGGTGAAATGATCGAATTCGACGGCGGCTTATACGGTATGGCACTGAACCTAGAACAGGATTCAGTGGGCGTCGTTGTTTTAGGTAACTACTTAAGCCTTCAAGAAGGTCAAAAAGCTCGTTGCACAGGTCGTGTATTAGAAGTTCCGGTTGGTCCAGAGCTTTTAGGCCGTGTAGTAGATGCTTTGGGTAACCCAATTGATGGTAAAGGCCCAATTGATGCAAAATTATCTGATGCAGTTGAAAAAGTTGCACCAGGCGTAATTTGGCGTCAATCGGTAGATGAGCCTGTACAAACTGGTTATAAATCAGTTGATACAATGATTCCAGTTGGTCGTGGCCAACGTGAATTAATCATCGGTGACCGTCAAACTGGTAAAACAGCAATGGCGATCGATGCGATCATCGCACAGAAGAATTCTGGCATTAAATGTATCTACGTTGCAGTTGGTCAAAAACAATCAACTATCGCAAACGTTGTACGTAAGTTAGAAGAAACTGGCGCTATGGCGTATACGACTGTTGTAGCAGCAGCGGCAGCGGATCCAGCAGCAATGCTTTTCCTTGCTCCATACTCTGGCTGTACAATGGGCGAATACTTCCGTGACCGCGGTGAAGATGCGTTAATCATTTATGATGACTTATCTAAACAAGCAGTTGCGTATCGTCAAATTTCATTGCTTTTACGCCGTCCACCAGGTCGTGAAGCTTACCCAGGTGACGTATTCTATCTTCATAGTCGTCTACTTGAACGTGCTTCTCGTGTATCTGCTGACTATGTTGAGAAATTCACTAACGGTGAAGTTAAAGGCCAAACTGGTTCATTAACTGCATTACCGATTATTGAAACTCAAGCGGGTGACGTATCTGCATTCGTACCAACGAACGTAATTTCGATTACTGATGGTCAGATCTTCTTAGAAACATCATTATTCAACGCAGGTATTCGTCCTGCTGTGAACGCGGGTATCTCTGTATCTCGTGTTGGTGGTTCTGCTCAAACTAAGATCATCAAAAAATTGTCTGGTGGTATTCGTACTGCTTTAGCACAATATCGTGAATTGGCTGCGTTTGCTCAGTTCGCTTCTGACCTTGATGAAGCAACTCGTAAGCAACTTGAGCATGGTCAACGTGTAACTGAATTAATGAAGCAAAAACAGTATGCTCCATATTCAATTGCTGACCAAGCTGTTTCTGTATATGCATCTAACGAAGGCTACATGGCTGACGTAGAAGTGAAGAAAATTGTAGACTTTGATGCTGCATTAATTTCTTACTTCCGTTCTGAACATGCTGCGTTAATGCAACAGATCGATGAAACTGGTGATTGGAACAAAGACATCGAAGCAGCATTCAAAGCTGGTATTGAAAGCTTTAAAGCGACTCAAACTTACTAATTTTCAAACTGTTGAAATTTAGTGTCGGTTTGGTTCACGGAATCAACCTTCGAGGGCTCGAAAGGGCCTTCGAATACTAGGTTAAGCGTATGGCAAATTTAAAAGAAATTCGCGCCAAAGTAGCTAGTATCAAAAGCACGCAGAAAATTACTCGCGCGATGCAGATGGTAGCAGCTTCTAAGATGCGTCGTGCGCAAGAGCGCATGGCTCAGGGCCGTCCGTATGCCGAAAATATGCACCGTGTAATTGCTCATTTAGTACAAGCGAACCCTGAATATAAACATCGTTATATGGTTGAACGCCCAGTTAAGCGCGTTGGCTATATCATCGTGTCATCAGATCGCGGTCTTGCTGGTGGTTTGAACATTAACTTGTTCAAGAAAGTGGTAAAACACGTTCAACAGCAACAAGAGCAGTCAATTGAAGTTCAATTTGCTTTGATTGGTCAAAAAGCGGTTTCGTTTTTTAAAAACTACGGCGGTAAAGTACTTGGTGCAACCACTCAAGTGGGTGACACTCCAAGTCTTGAACAGTTGTCTGGTTCTGTACAAGTCATGTTGGATGCATACGATAAAGGCGAATTAGATCGCATTTATTTGGTGTCTAACGGCTTTGTGAATGCCATGACTCAAAATCAAAAAATCGAACAACTTGTTCCTTTAGCAGCTGCTGAAGATGACAAGACTCTTAACCGCCAATACGGTTGGGATTATATCTATGAACCAGAAGCTGAAGAGCTTTTAAATGGTTTATTGGTTCGTTATATCGAGTCTGTGGTATACCAAGGTGTGATCGAAAACATCGCGTGTGAGCAATCTGCTCGTATGGTTGCAATGAAAGCTGCAACGGATAACGCGGGTGAATTGATCAAGAACCTACAACTTATTTATAACAAGCTGCGTCAAGCCGCGATTACTCAGGAAATTTCTGAGATCGTTGGTGGTGCCGCTGCCGTTTAACATTATTTTGAATTGAGGAGACAGCAATGAGTAGCGGTCGTATCATTCAGATCATCGGCGCGGTTATCGACGTCGAGTTTGAACGCAACAGTGTTCCTAAGATCTATGACGCTCTTCAGGTTGATGGCACTGAAACTACATTAGAAGTTCAGCAACAACTTGGTGACGGCGTTGTACGTACAATTGCGATGGGATCTACAGAAGGTCTTAAGCGTGGTTTGAACGTAACTAACACTAACGCTCCGATCTCTGTACCAGTTGGTCCAGCGACGCTTGGTCGTATCATGGACGTTCTTGGTCGCCCGATCGATGAAGCTGGTCCTGTTGCAACTGAAGAGCGTTTACCGATTCACCGTCAAGCGCCTTCTTATGCAGAACAAGCTGCTTCTACTGACCTTTTAGAAACTGGTATTAAAGTCATTGACTTACTTTGCCCATTCGCTAAAGGTGGTAAAGTTGGTCTGTTCGGTGGTGCCGGTGTTGGTAAAACTGTAAACATGATGGAGTTGATCAACAACATCGCTAAAGCGCACTCAGGTTTATCTGTATTCGCTGGTGTTGGTGAGCGTACTCGTGAAGGTAATGACTTCTATCACGAGATGAAAGACTCTAACGTTCTTGACAAAGTAGCAATGGTTTACGGTCAGATGAACGAGCCACCAGGTAACCGTTTACGCGTAGCGTTAACTGGTCTTACTATGGCTGAGTATTTCCGTGATCAAAAAGACGAAAACGGTAAAGGCCGTGACGTATTATTGTTCGTGGACAACATCTACCGTTATACACTAGCAGGTACTGAAGTATCAGCACTTCTAGGTCGTATGCCATCTGCAGTAGGTTACCAACCGACACTTGCAGAAGAGATGGGTGTTCTTCAAGAACGTATTACTTCTACTAAGTCTGGTTCGATTACATCTATCCAAGCTGTATACGTACCTGCCGATGACTTAACGGATCCATCTCCAGCGACTACGTTCGCTCACTTGGATGCGACAGTTGTATTGAGCCGTGACATCGCTTCACAAGGTATTTACCCTGCGATCGATCCACTTGACTCTACTTCACGTCAATTAGATCCATTAGTTGTTGGTACTGAGCATTACGAAATCGCTCGTTCAGTTCAAAACGTTCTTCAACGTTATAAAGAATTGAAAGACATTATCGCAATTCTTGGTATGGACGAATTGTCAGAAGAAGACAAACTTACTGTATACCGTGCACGTAAGATCCAACGTTTCTTCTCTCAACCGTTCCACGTAGCAGAAGTGTTTACTGGTGCTCCTGGTAAACTTGTACCGCTTAAAGAAACTATTCGTGGCTTTAAAGGTCTTCTAGCTGGTGAATACGATCACATCCCAGAACAAGCGTTCTATATGGTTGGTGGTATTGACGAAGTTATTGCTAAAGCCGAGAAACTTTAATTAGCTACCTAATTTAGGAGGTTCTCATGGCGACTATGCAATGTGACGTTGTAAGTGTTAAAGAGTCTTTGTACTCAGGCACTGTAACTATGCTAATTGCTAAAGGTGCTGGTGGTGAGTTAGGTATTATGCCTGGCCATGCTCCACTAGTAACTTTACTTCAACCGGGCGCGATTCGCGTTCAGTTGGAGAATGGTACAGAAGAATTAATCTATGTATCTGGTGGTGTTCTTGAAGTTCAACCGCATGTTGTTACGGTTCTTGCAGATACTGCAGTCCGTGCAGAAAACTTAGATGAAGCTGCAATCGTTGAAGCACGTAAAAATGCTGAAAACTTGCTTGCAAATCAAAAGAGCGATTTGGACGCTGCTGCTGCTTTGGCTGCGCTTGCAGAAACAGCTGCACAGTTGGAAACCATCCGCAAAATCAAAAACCGCGCTCAATAAGAGACGGTTCGAGATTGAAAAACCACCCGAAAGGGTGGTTTTTTTATATATATCTATTTAGGATGTGATTCATTTAACGCTTTATTGAAAATCTGTTATAAATGTTTATTGTACAGGTTGGTTTTGATAGCTTCTTAAAAATGACAGATGTTTGATTATTAATAGTTAAAAAAATAAATTTTCTATATAGCAGTTAGGTTTAAGAAATGATTAAAAAGATTATATTTACTATATCAATCCCTATTGTGCTATTTGGTTGTTCTGTCACTACGACCCCAAATGGCAAGCAGGTAGACATGTTACCGCTTATTTCAGATAAAAATAGATATTTACATGTAGATGATAAAAATTTGAGTAAAGCAGAGAAGCTTGAAAATTATTCAAATCAGCTATCAGAATTTTATGGTGAGCAAAATAGTGCATATATTAGAGTTCTACCACGTCCTTCATATCAAACAAATGATCGGTTTACCCCTATCCCATTCATGGTTTATGAAATTGACTCCAATCCAGTGAAAATATTCGAAAATACAATGTTTAATCCAAACAATGTTCGGATAACAGAATATGCTCAACATGATTTAAGGATTCCAATTGGAAAGCACGATTTAATTATTGTAAATGGACTTGGGAATTCACGTTGGTTTACAAAGATAGATGAAGTAAATTTTGAAAAAGATAAGAAGTACGTTATTGGTGCAGATGTGAAAAAAGGGCAAAATGCTCAAATTTTTATAGCAGAATACGAAATAGATAATCGCTTTAAAGTCGTAGAACCCGAACACTTCATTATTAAAAAGAAAATTATCGAAAATATACCAATAGGGAATTTAAAAAGTGTCAAAGTTTATTAAAACTCCATTCACAGCCATTATGATTTCAATACTTGGTTTACAGGGATGTGTCAGAATGATGTATCCGACATCTGAGACGGAATTAATGAGCAAATCGATCAATGGAGGAGTAATTACCGATTTAGAGATAGATTATGTTCAAGCCTATGCGAATTTAAAGCTGGCGTATAAACAATGTGTTGAAATCAAAGATGTAAATGGTTCATTAATTGTGAATTCATATTTAGATCGCGATAAAAAGATGGGTACTTTTACGGGTAATTTACCTTATGGGGCGCTTTTCTTTAAAACGACTTTAGAAGCTACGGGGGAGAATTCAACAAAAATGACTTATTATGCGACAAAAATGTCAGCTTTGAATCAAAAATTGTTTAATAAGCGCATTGAGCAAGATCGTATTAGAGCTTTGGGTCAGGATAATAAATGTAATAAAAATTAGATTTCCTTTGTGAGATGGGGATGTATGTAAACTCCCCATTCCCCACAATCTTTACCTTAAAAATCTGATCAAGCCCTTCATCTAAACTTGGCACTTCAAGCTTTTTATAAATCGCTCGAACTTCCATGTCAGGAATATTCACTTTACCTTCAAGGTAGCTATTATGCTGTTAAGTACAATTTAAATCTGTTTCAAAATAATAAGAAACAACTTCAAAACTGCTTATTAAGAAGCTGAGTTTAAAACAGCACGTTCTACTTTGATTGATATTGTTGATCACCATCTTACTAGTTGAAGTTAAACAGTAGGAGTTATGTACATCTACTTATAACTTTACCAAGAACTACGTAACGATTTGCACCAAACTGTAAACGATGCCTGAGTTGAATAAAAATAATGCTAAGTTGATTGATGTAAACAAAATTTTTGAGCACTTTGAGCTTATCTAGAGTTTGCGCAGCTAACGCGCACTTCAATGAATACGCTTAAATCAATACATAGCATTGAACTGTAAATTTTTATTGGCATGAAGGGAAGAATTATGAGTTATCAATCCATTAACCCATTTACCAATACTGTATACAAAGAATATCCATCACACCAACAACAAGATATTGATCGTGCTTTGGATTCAGCCGAATCTATTCTGAAATCTGATTGGGTAAAAAATGTAGATGATCGCGTAAAAGTTTTACAACGTTTGGCAGCATTATTTAGAGAGAAAAAGAGTGAATTAGCCAAACTCATTACTTTAGATATGGGTAAGCTCATTGAGCAAAGTGAAGGTGAAATCGAATCCTGTGCTCAAATTGCTGAGTATTATGCAAAAAATACTGAACAATTTCTGAAATCAGTCCCCTATAAAACTGAGTTAGGCGAAGCTTGGGTGGAGCATCATCCATTAGGTATTATCATGGCTGTCGAACCATGGAATTTCCCATTTTATCAATTGGTCCGTGTATTCGCACCAAACTGTGGTATTGGAAATCCTGTATTGGCCAAACATGCAGGTATCGTTCCGCAATGTGCAGAAGCATTTGAAAAACTTGTGTTAGAGGCAGGAGCACCTAAAGGTGTTTGGACCAATCTATTTATCAATACCGATCAAGTCACAGATATTATTGCAGACAAACGTGTGCGCGGTGTTGCATTAACTGGTTCAGAAGGAGCGGGCAGTGCGGTTGCTGCGCAAGCAGGCAAACACATTAAAAAGTCTACGCTTGAATTGGGTGGAAATGATGTCTTTATCGTGTTGGATGATGCGGACTTAAACAAAGCGATTGAGATTGGTTGTAAAGCACGTGTAAATAATACAGGGCAGGTGTGTACTGCAGCTAAACGATTTATTTTGCATAAAGACATCGCTGATCAGTTTAGAACGGGTTTAATTGAAGCATTTAAAGCGCTGAAAATTGGCGACCCATTAGACCGTAGTACTACACTGGGACCACTCTCATCGGAAAGTGCACTTAAAAACTTGATTAAACAAGTGGATAAAGCAGTTCAGCAGGGTGCAACATTGGTTCTCGGTGGCAAAGCAATTGAACATGAGGGTTACTTCTATGAGCCGACAATTTTAGAAAATATTAGTCGAAATAATGAAGCTTGGTACGAAGAATTCTTTGGGCCAGTTGCTCAAATTTATGTTGCGGAAAATGAGGATGAGATCGTTGAAATCGCCAATGACTCTAATTATGGTCTTGGAGGTGTCATTCACTCTCAAGACATAGAGCGTGCAAAAAAATTAGCTTCGAGAATTGAAACAGGAATGGTGTGGATCAATTGGTTAACGGATACTGCTCCAGAATTACCATTTGGTGGCATAAAGAATTCTGGTTATGGTCATGAACTGGCAGATTTAGGTTTTCATGAATTTGTACAAAAAAAATTAGTGGTGGTGAAACAATAGAGTCTTTGAAATAAAGCGATCCTCGGGTCGCTTTATTATTTGGAGTCTAAAATTAAATGGTGATATTCACCTGCACCTTTTATTTTAATATGATGTATTTCATCAAACCCTTCCTCAAAATCAGGTACTTCTAACTTCTTATATGTTGCTCGAACACCGACTTCAGGAATATTGGCTTTACCGCTTCGTTGACCATTGCGTTCTAGCGTACTTTTCAAATCTGTTTCAAAGTAATATGAAATCACTTCAAAGCCTGCTGATTTAGCACGTTGAATATAACGAGCACGGTCTGCTTTGGTCGGGTTGGTATTGTCGATCACCGTTTTGGTTTTAGAGGCTAGACAGGTTTCAAAGATCATGTTTTCCCGATGGCGAGTTTTTAGCATGTCTAAGTTAATTCTTAAATGTGAATGTGCCAAATGTAAAAGATAGTAGCTTGATTTGCCTGAAGCTTGAACTCCAGTGAAGATGATCAGTTGCATGGTTCAATTACATTAAAAGTATAAAGCTGAATTAAATCACGGCTTAGACTTTGCTACAATTCAGGTATAAGTCTAATAAATCCAAATAAAATAATGTATCGTCAAAGTCTAATTATCGCGCTAAGCATATTTATCTTCAGTCAGCTCACCGCATGTCAAAATTATTATTTAAGTCAGCCCAATGAACCTACTGAAGCGGCCTTGGTTGCCAACTCGTATAAAAATGGTTTAAGTGCTGAAATCGAGTTGGATTATCTCAGCGTATTTCAAAATCTGAGACAAGCATATCGTCGATGTATCGGTTTCACACGTGATGATGACCTAGTCTTTACTGAAAACAAGCTTGAAGAGCATATTGAAATGGCAACCCTATTTGCTCGAACAGAACGTGGTGAATATGTTCATAAGGCAACTGTAGAAAAGTTATCACCTACATTGACAAGATTTACCTTGTATTTGCCTCAACGTTATCCTTTTCCCAATGCGCGTTTTGAACAGGATATTAAACGAGCATTGGGCAAAGATGAATACTGTAATATTTAAACCTTGTTAAGCCCCATCTGAACTCATTTGTTCAGGATATTCCTTGAGTTTACCACCTTCATAGCTGGCAAAACGAGGTGTTTCACGTGAAAACGTTGGAGCATCGCTTGGCCAAGGCCAGTCACCAAAATGGGTCTCACGATATCGTTTGAATGCAACATCAAGTTCTTCTTTGCTGTTCAATACAAAAGGCCCTCGCATTGCAACTGGTGCACCAATAGGTTCACCTTCTAACCATAAGATTCTCGCTTCTTGATCACCTGCTTCAATTTGAATTTCGGTGTCAGCTTTAAGCTCTACAAGATGTTTGAATTGAATGGTTGAATCAGCAATATTTAAAGTTGAACCCTGATAGAAGTAAGCAAATCGAGTGGAGGTCGCGGTCGTGGCTGGAATTTCAAGATGTGTGCCAGCTTCTAAAGTAATTAAGTATATATTCACTTTATTTTCTGCTGCAGCTGCCCAAGAATGTGGTGGGCGACTTAATGCATTTTGATTTTGATATTGTCCAGAAATAACTCGTACATCAATGTTGCGAGACTGGTGATCAGTCGCTTTCACATGTGGAATTTGTTCACGCCAAAACATTTTATAATCAGCAGGTTGTTTTTTTTGTTCTGGAGATGAGTTAAACCAAATTTGAAATAATTCAAAAGGGTTCTCTCGATCCTGATGAATTAACGGGAACATTTCACAATGTTCAACACCATTTCCCGTACTTAGCCATTGCACATCGCCCGCAGCATATCGTCCACCATTACCCAAGGAATCAAAATGATCGACATAACCTTGTTCCACTAAAGTAATGGTTTCAAAACCCGTGTGTGGATGTTCGGGAAAGCCGGGAACAACACTACCATAATACATATTGAATTCTTGATTGATTGCAGGATGAACTGGTCCCATTTCAGCATTCCCAGCAGGGTAGTGATCAATATGATGAGCAGTAAAGATGAAAGGATCTTTTAAATCTAAACGAAAAGTAATAGGAGTTATATTATAGATGGGTGAGGTAGACATGCCGACTCCATGATATTTGAATTATTTAAGATCCAAATTAAAGAGAAATCCCTCACTCCACCATCTCTATTTTGTGAGAATAATGTATATCAATCCTCGGCTTGATTATTTTCTGTAGATGATCCGGACTGAGTCAAAAGCATACTGGCTAATTTCACCATTTCACCTTGGATATTACCCATTTGCTTTTCTAAGGCTGCAAAATCGATGTTGTTTAAATTCACTTGGCCGTTTAGTAATGGTGAAGCTAATACATTTTGATTTGCCGTTAAAATATTAGAACGAATCTGGGCAATTTCTTGGCTTTTTAGGTCAAGTCCTGTCAATGCCTCATTAAATCCTAGTAATTGAGATTTCAAACTTTGCACTGACTGATCTAACTTTTGTGGATCTTTATTATTTACAGCTTGTTCTAAATCAGATTGTAGCTGTTGAATTTGCTCAATGTATCGACCTGCTTTCAGTTGTACATCTGCCACATCACGTACAATATAAAACATATTGCCTGACTTTAAGTCAGCTGGATCAGTGACTTGGACAGGAGAAGATTCTTCAGCATTAGCTGCTGTTGATTCCTTTTCTTGATCGGGTTGTGATTGCGGCTGACAACCTAACATCACGAGACCGAAGCCAAATAATGCAAAAGGGGTAACAATGCTTTGAAATACTTTCATTAATAAAACCAAATCGTTAATCACTTCATTCCAAGATACGATACAAATATGAGTTAAATCTGAATATTTGCAAAGCAATAACAAAAATTTTGATGTGAAAGAGTAACTTATGATTTTGACAGATTAATGAAGATATTTATTGAATTGAATAAGAAATAATCAAGTGACAAGATCGTCACTTGATCTTGATGAGATTATTTCGCCAGTTCAGCATTAATTGCATCAACAATACGCGCATCATCTGCAGTGATGTCTGGTGCAAAACGAGCAACGACTTCCCCTGTTTTTGAAACTAAGAATTTCTCAAAATTCCATAATACTTCAGGGGGATTATTAGGCGTTAAACCATAATCAACCAGATCTTTCCACCAAGGCCCCTCACCAATACGCTCTGGAATGGCATTTGTTAAAGTTTCATATAGCGGATGTTTATTCTCCCCAACCACTGGAATTTTCGCAAAAAGAGGGAAGTCCACTTGATAATTCACTGAACAAAATTGTTCAATCTCTTCATTGCTTCCTGGTTCTTGTTCAAGAAAGTCATTGGAAGGAAAACCAAGAATTTCGAAACCTTGTTGTTTTTTTTCACTATAGAGTTTTTGCAGACCTTCGTACTGAGGTGTAAGGCCACATTTAGACGCTACATTCACGATCAATAATACTTTGCCTTCGTATTGCGATAAATCAACAGGCTGCCCCTGAATTGTATTTACTGGAATGTTATAAACTGAAGCCATTTCAATGTCCTAATCATAAAGTACTTAAAATATGTAGATTGAAAATACCATGGCATATAGATCTCACCAAGGTGTCTACAGTGAAAAAAAACAGGCCTGACGGCCTGCTTTATGAGTTAAGATTTTGTCCCGACTTGGTTTTTAAGATTCTGCATGTCCTGTAACAAGCTTTGTTGTAACTCAACAGCTTTCTTTTGAAGTTCAGTGATTTCATTCATATCAGGCTTTTCTTTAACACCTGCTTCTGCGAGGTCCAATCCAAGCTCATTCGATTCTTTCATTTTATCTCGAAGAGATGCACCTTCAATACTTTTGAGCGCAAGTTTGTCCAGATCATCATTAAATTGATCCACATAGTTATCCATCTTCTCAACCACTGCGTCTAATTCAGCTTTATTATTGTTTTGCGCAGCTTGTGTCACTTCGTTTTGAAATGCCAAAGCCTCTTGAGCTTTTGTATTTGAAATTTGATCCAGTAAATCTAAGTCATGTTGAATATCTGCATTTACATTGGTACTTAATGTATTGCTTTGAACCGTTTCAGCGGCAGTAGGTGAGGATTGATCGTTAGACTTTTTATCACAAGCGGTTAGAAAAACAGCTGTAGTGCATAGTGATGCAATGAGAAGTTTTTTCATAATTTATCCTTTTTATATGCTCGGTTCAATGCACTTACATTCACGATGAAGCACATTAAAAAATATTCAGTTAACCCGTTGATGGGAAAATTCAAGCATTTACGATCTCATAGCTCACACACAGCTTCTAGTGTTGTTTTGTAGAGGAATCCCTGTAAAAAAGTGAAAAGTGTTTTAAAATAGAACAGCACTCTACTTAATTTTTTAAGTAAAAATCTCAGACTTAGATGGCTGTTCTGCAGTCACTAACAATGAAGGGGAGTGTGTTTCATGGAATGAAAAAGTCTAAAAATTGATGAAAACTTGATCTTAACGATTAAATAAAAATTAGGATGAAAATATGACATTTGAAAAAAAGCATTTGCTCTGGGCTTTATCATTGCCAGTCATTGCTGTATTGATTTGGTCGTTGAATATAGCCATTACACGATATGTTGCAGAGTATATTTCACCTGTCAGTATTAGTTTTTATCGTTGGATTATTGCCTTTTTGATTTTAACACCCTTTATCCTGCCTAAAGTCATCAAACAGCGGAATCTGGTAAGACAAAATATAGTGAAATTAGCAGTGCTGAGTGCATTTGGTATGGTGCTTTATCAGGGGTTGGCTTACACCGCAGCACATTACACAACTGCAACCAATATGGGCATAATTAATGCCTTTATCCCAATTTTCACCATTTTTGTTTCATTGATGATTTTAAAAGAGTTTCCAACTCGATTTGCAGTGGTGGGTAGTATTTTATCATTTATCGGGCTGATTTATGTTATCGGTCAGGGGCATCTAGATACACTGATGCATCTGGGTGGGCATTGGGGCGACATGATTATGATCGTCGCGGTATTCTTCTATGCTTTTTATGGTGTATTTCTCAAAAAGTGGCAACTCGAGCTCCCTTTAATGATTAGTCTTTATATTCAGATTGGTTTTGCAGTGTTGTACCACTTACCATTCGTTGCCGTATTGGGTCTCGATGCAATTGATCTGAATAACGGCTTAAGTGTGTTATATGCGGGAATTTTCCCTTCGATTATTGCGCCGTTAGTATGGATGTTGGCTGTTCAACATTTAGGCCCAAATCGAACCAGCATCTTTATGAACTTAATGCCAATCTTTACCGCCATTATTGCTTACGTTTGGTTAAAAGAAGCATGGACGATTTATCACAGTTTAGGCGGAATCGTGATTTTGATAGGTATTGCTTTAGCACAGAAAAAAACTTCATTCATAAAGGCTAAGAGTGTTTAAAAAACAGACAATTGATTTATTTTTTTATTATACTTAAAATCTATAAAAGCTTATTGATCTAAATTAACTATCATTAGGCTTTTTAAAAAGTAAAATTAATAATTAAAAATAGGTACTTAATTATATCAATTGAACTAATAATTAATCTTTATAAGAAAAATGATGATTTGAAACTCTAAGTCTTAGTAATTGTGTAATATTTTTTTTTGTAGCATAATATGCGTACTGCAGAGAAAGCGACAAATCAGTCCTTTTCTGTACAGATGAATTTCTGAACCCTCTGGATGTGATTAGCACATCCTTTTATATGCTCAGTCAATACCTTTATGACTGAGCTTTTTTTTGTCTTAAATAATAAGTTTTAAGTCTCAGCATATCATGCTGTTTAAGCACGAATGACATCACCAGTTTCTGCATCTAATATTCGGCTTGGTTCTTGGCTCAGGCCTAAATCTCCATTTAAATAATTTAATTCAGCACCAAAGTACTGATTGACTTCTTGTAATGAGCGAGCGGGGTCTAAACCAGCAGGATTTGCACTGGTTGAAACAATGAACCCATCAAATGCGTTACACAGTGCGATGCAAAGAGGATGGTTGGTGACTCGAATAGCAACCTTAGGATGTTTGCCTCGAATCCAAAGTGGTATTTGCTCATCAGCTGGGAGAAGCCATGTGGTGGCGCGATCCTGATAAGATGTTTGTGACCAACTTTCAATCACCGCATCACGGCGGTCTTGAGGCAGCTTTGATAATAAATGTTCAACCTGACTGACTTGACCAGCCAGTAAGATCACTCCTTTTTCGATAGGGCGTTGTTTTAATCTTAAAATTTCTTTAAAAGCATTTTCATTAAAAGGGTCGCAACCTAAGCCCCATACTGCTTCTGTAGGATAAGCCAAAACATGACCTTGTTTTAGACATTGAGCAGCCTCAGCAACTGAGGTTGTTAACATAAGCGTTCACCATTCTCTTGATTGAAAAGACTATTGTGAACCTTAATTTTAATTACGGCAACGTAGGTATAACCCAGATTGTTGAATACAGCGTCCTAAAAGTTCTAACTCCATCAAGTGGCTGGTGAGTGTCGCTGTGTCTAGATCAAGGGTAGCTGCAATTTGATCGAGATCGCGTCCAACCCAATCTAATTGTTGAAATACAGCTAACAAATGTATAGGAATCGAATGCTCATCATCCTCATGCTTCTCTAGCTTTGGATGGTCTACTGAATGAACTATTTCGTCATTTTGGAACTCATTAGGATTGTTTTTTCGTAACAGAGATGCTTGTTGATGCTGCCATTGAGTCGGCAGGGCTAAATCTTCAATGATCTGATCAGGATGATCAACTAAGATGGCACCTTCACGAATCAACTGATGGCAACCTTGATGAAATTCACTATAAATATGACCTGGAATCGCAAAGGTCGTTTTACCTTGATTTGCAGCAGCTTGGGCCGTAATTAATGAACCACTGCCCAATTGAGCTTCCGCTACCAATATCCCTAAACTTAAGCCACTTACAATTCTATTTCTGCGTGGAAAATTATGCTGAAGCGGTTTTGTCCCGGGTAAAAACTCAGAAATGATGGTCCCGTTCTGCTTCAAGATTTGATCATGTAATGGGCGATTTTGTGATGGGTAAATTAAATCTAACCCTGTGCCGATAACGGCGATTGTTCTGCCATGTTGCAAAGCACCCTGATGGGCTGCTTCATCAATGCCTTGTGCTAGGCCACTCGTGATATAAAAACCTTGATCACTCAGATAATACGCAAAATCATATGTGACTTGTTTGCCATGTGGACTTGGTTTACGGCTTCCAACAATGGCAATTTGTGCTTCAGATAAATGTTGTGCTTTACCTTTCCCAAATAAAATTGGGGGGCGGTCATGATAGGGCAACAATTGCTGAGGATAGTCTGGATCTTGCTCAGTGAGCATAAAATCAGAATGTTGATGAATTTGATGCAGAATTCGCTCAAATTCTTGTTGCTGTTGATCAGAGAAAAATTGAGATGCACGCTCGATATGGTTTTTATGTAAGTTGAGCTGATGCCATTGATTTAGATGATTTTTCTGTACAGCATCTTGAGCTGAACCAAAATGCTGAACAAGTTTTTGATAAGCACTGAGTGAATGTTGAACGAGGTACCAGAGTTTAATATAAGCCAACTGATGGTCGTTAATCTCGTTCAACATATCCGCACCTAATTTTAATTTTCAACCATTGGTGATGGTTCTAATACAGCACCTACTTTAATTGGAAGTGCGCTGTCTAGCACGTAAGCGTAACTTAATTGATCGAAAGTTTTAAAAATCATTAAATTGCCCACACGCTGATTAGGCAGTTGAATATTTTCTTTGGTCTTCGGGTCTTTAACCACTTCGCCTTGTTGGAAAATACTTAACACGTGACCATTTTTTGCGCCGTGAACGCTTCCGCGGTTAATGGTGACAACACTATGTTGAGCTGCTGTACCAATAGAACCCATAACACGAATCACTTGACCGCCTGGCTGAATATCCGTTGTTGCCGTTGGATAGAAGAGGCTTGGTAATTCATTTTGAAATTTAGGTAAAACGTAATCACCGCGACGAACTTCGGCATTAAAACTTTGTTTAAGTTCTAAGGTTGAAATTTCATTTTCGTTGGCAACAGCGACTGCAGTAGCTACCTCAATCAGTTCAAGTGCACCTGTGTATTTTTTCCCTTTTTCATCTAAGAAAACATACGGTTCAGCTTCACGATAAACACCGTAGCTTTGTCCAGGGTTAATCCCTTGACCACGTGCATAAACTGTTTGACCTTCCCCAGCAACGATACGACGATCTGCCGAACCGAGAATATAAGGTGTGCTTTGCAAAGCATCAGGCGCAACGATAATACTTCTTTCTAGCCAAGGTTGAATATCATCCAAGGGAATAATTGGAATGGTATTCCCTAAGCTTTCTACACGTACTTGAGGTTTTAGATTGATAGCACCAAGATGACGACGAATAACGCCTTCACAACCGTCACCTTCATCTTTACCAATCAGTGGACGCCCATCTAATGTACAGAGTAGTAAGCGATCACCCGGGTAGATCCAGTGTGGATTTTTGACATGTTTATTGGATGCCCAAATTTCTTTCCAACGCCAAGGTGAGCGCAAAAATTTACCTGAAATATCCCACAAAGTGTCGCCTTTTTTGACCACATAAACGTGAGGAGCACCGGCCTTAATCGATGGTGGGCTTACATTTGGACTGGCTTGTGTCATTTGCGCGGTAAACAAGCCCGCACTAATGCAAATTGCAAGTGAAAGGCAGTGTTTCTTTAACCCCAGAGCATGTGAAAAAGCCATGCCATTGAAAACCTTTTTCATTATCATAATTCCTAAAATTATGTATCTATTTGCGCTATAATACGCATATTACACGTATTATTTGATGAAGCATTAACTTCATTTAATTTTTAAGATCAATGGCATAGCCGGTGAGGAGCAGCATGGCCTTATTACCAATTTTAAGTTTTCCTGATCCCCGTTTGCGTACTATTGCCAAACCTGTAGAGGAAGTGACGGATGAAATTCGTCAACTTGCTGCAGACATGTTTGAAACCATGTATGAAGCACCAGGTATTGGTCTAGCTGCAACCCAAGTTGATCATCATATTCAGCTTATCGTCATGGACTTGTCTGAAGATAAAAATCAGCCGATGGTTTTTATTAATCCTAAAGTCACCCCATTAACTGAAGATACCCAACCTTATGAAGAGGGTTGTCTATCAGTTCCACAAATATACGATAAAGTTGAGCGTCCGTCACGCGTCAAAATTGACGCAATTAACTTAGAAGGGCAAGCTTTTGAATTAGAAGCTGATGGTCTTTTGGCAGTATGTATCCAGCACGAAATGGATCATCTGAACGGAAAATTATTTGTTGATTATTTATCTCCTTTAAAACGCCAAAGAGCGCGTGAAAAGGTAGAAAAAGTCGTTCGTCAGCGTCAAAAAGAAAAAGTTGCTGTAAAGCGTTAATTTTCTAAGAACTTTAAATATATTGATAAAGCCCAATTTCGATTGGGCTTTGTTATAATTGCTCAAATTTTATTTGGAATGACAATTTGTTCCGCAATGGGTTGCTGCTGAGTTTCGCAGCAGTATTATTACAGATCGCTGTTTTTCTTCAGCCTTTGCTTCCAGCGCAATATCAAATTGCGCCGGTCTGCGAAACGATCACCCGTGCCTTATTCGAACAGCCTAATCATTCTAGTATTACAACGCTCGTTCATCATGCTCATCATGTTTCCACTTCACATGCGTTACATGAACATCATGAGTCTAAGCGCTATGTTGAATCCTCGCATAGTGGGCACGATCATCATGACCCAAACCATCAATGCCAATACTGTACTGTATTTGGTAATTTGATTTTGCCACCTGAGCTGAACGTGAAAGAAGTTTTTGTACGTTTGAATATACGTTTGATCGCATTCCAAAAAGCGTTCAAACATATTTATTTCGACTTACAGCGTTTATTCCTTTTACCTCAAGGTCGGGCACCACCACTCTTTTCTTAAATATTGTCTTTATTTTTAGGGTCTTGAATGACTCTAGCATTGTCATATTTAAATTTTGAGTGAATATATCATGGCTCAGCCAAAATTCTATTTACAGCCACTAGCGGCTGCGATTTCTATTGCCTTTATTTCGCAAACTTCATTTGCTGAAGTCCAATCTACAACTTTAAATCCAACACCTGATACACACACGACGAACTTAGCGCCAATTGTTGCTACAGCTCTACAAGGTAATGATGCTAATGGCTTGATTGTACGTGCAAACCCGAAGCAACCCATTCAGCCTATTCCTGCGTCGGATGGCGCAGATTACTTACAAAGTATTGTAGGGTTTAGCAGCGTAAATAGTGGTGCAGGTACGAACGGTGATGTGACCTTTCGTGGAATGTTTGGATCACGAATCAAAATTCTAACAGATGGAACTGAAAATTTAGGCGCATGCCCGAGTCGTATGGATTCACCGACTTCGTATATCTCACCTGAGAGCTATGATCGAATCTCGGTGATTAAAGGTCCCCAAACTGTCCAGTACGCCAACACAGGTTCAGCAGCAACAGTGATTTTCGAGCGACGCCCAGAACAATTGAATGATGAAAAAAATTATCGAGGTCAGGCAAGTGTATTAATGGGCTCTTTTGGGCGTTTAGACCAAAATATTGAGGCAGCGGTAGGAGATGAACAAAAATATATTCGAATCAATAGCAACCGATCAGTCTCAAATAGTTATCAAGATGGTAATGGGGCGACCGTACCATCAGATTGGAAACGATGGAATGCAGATTTAGCATTGGGCTGGACACCTAATGCAGATACATGGATCGAGTTAACTGGCGGTAAGGCTGATGGTGAGGCTGTATATGCTGGGCGAGATATGGATGGTTCTAAATTTGCCCGCGAGAGCTTGGGATTAAGATTTGAGAAAAAGAATCTCTCAGAGGTAGTTAAAAAAGTTGAGGCGCAAGTCAATTACAACTTTAATGATCATGTGATGGATAATTTTAGTTTGCGTGATGTTGATGGCGCGGATCGCGCTATGAATGTGACACGTCGTACTTTGAATGCACGTTTAGCCACAACGATGGAGTGGGATAAAGCAATATTCATTACGGGTGTTGATACTCAGAATAATCAACATGCTGGTGGAATGTATCATTCAAGCATGCCAATGATGAATACTCCACTGACAGAGGATATGAAGTTTCAATCTTATGGTGGGTTCACTGAATTATCATATCCATTGAATGATCATAATAAGTTGGTCACAGGTGTTCGGGTTGATCAAGTTAAGATTAAAAACTTAAAAATGGTTCAAGAACGTCAGGAAACATTACCAAGTGGTTTTATACGGTTTGAAAATCAGCATCCAGAGCATGATGCTAAAATCTATGTTGGTCTAGGCTATGTAGAGCGCGTACCAGATTATTGGGAGTTGTTTAAGACAGATTATCAAGGCAATGCTGTTGCTACCTTCAAGGATTTAGAAACAGAAAAAACCTTACAATTGGATGTTGGATACCAACATAATCACGGGGCATTCAGTTCATGGGCATCAGCTTATGCTGGTTTGATCGATGATTTCATATTATTGAATTATGACCCAGCAAAAATGACTGGTCATGGTAAAAATGCTGCTGATTCTAGAAATGTCGATGCGACAATCGCAGGGGCAGAAGCTGGTGTAGGTTATCAATTTAGTGATGCTGTTCAGGCAGATCTTAGTGCGATGTATGCTTGGGGAAAAAACACAACTGATCATCAACCTTTACCTCAAATATCTCCGTTGGAAGCACGTGTAAATTTAAGATATGTGCAAGAGCGTTTTAACTTAGGTTTATTGTGGCGTGTGGTAGATGGGCAGGATCGTGTCAGTATTAATCAAGGTAATATTGTAGGTAAGGACTTTAAAACGAGTTCAGGTTTCTCGACGCTGTCTTTAAATGGCACTTATCAAATTCATCAAGGTGTCGATTTGAGTATTGGAATTGATAATGTTCTGGATAAAGTTTATACGGAACACTTAAATAAAGCAGGTAGTGCTGGATTTGGTTTTGCACAGAATGAGCAATTTAATAATATAGGACGTAATTATTGGGCGCGTGTGAGTATGAAGTTCTAGTCATATTCAGTTTATTTGACGTATTAAGCCTAACACCCATTTAGATCGCCGTCTGAATGGGTGTTTTCTTTAAAATTGTCAGACATAAAATATGAATGTCCTTAAATGATATTGTGATGAGGTTATCATTATTTTAAAAATAATAAAAAAGATGTAATGGATAATAAAATGACAACAATGAGTCAAGTTCATCAACTACATGGTCGTAAAGTAAAATTTGATTTCAATCATATTCCAAAGCATTGGATTGAAAATGACCCTGTTTCCACCCATATGTTGAATACAGCACATATGATTTTACCTGCGGGTGAGTTTTGGTTTTGCCGTGTATTTAATAAAGCTTTACCGTTCGTCAAAGACGAACAATTAAAAGCTGACGTGAAAGGTTTTATTCAGCAAGAAGCGATTCATGGTCGTACTCATCAACATGCACAAGTTTATTTTGATCAACATGGATTAGATGTAAAGCCGTTCATTCAACGCATGCATTATCTTTTTGAAATACTTTTGGGAGAAAATCCAGTAGGTATCAAAATGATGAAAAAAGTGGTTGGTGAAAAACGTTGGTTAATCTTCCGACTGGGTGTGATTGCAGCCATTGAGCACTATACTGGTGTGGCAGGGCAGTGGAGCTTGGACAATACTTCATTGGATAAAGCCGATCCAATCATGGCTGATCTATTCCGTTGGCATCTTGCTGAAGAAGTTGAACATCGTACGGTTGCGTATGATTTGTTTAAACATATGTTTGAATCAGAGTTTAATTTCCAAATTTCAAAAAATGCTTTGATGACCTTTATCTTCCCTATTATGGCAGCGGTTTGGGTTGAAGGCGGAAAAACAATTTTGAAACAAGATAAAGATGCAGGTAAGTTTAGACATATGGGTACTTTAAGACTCATTATGCAAATGGAAAAAATTAGTCGTAAGACCGATCATATTCCTACCTTCAGTCATTTAACTTTAGCTACTATCCGTTGGTTTAGTCCAAAGTTTCATCCTGTGCAAGAAGGTAATACTCAACAAGCTTTGGATTATCTAGCACGCTCTCCATCAGCACTTCGAGCTGAGCAAGAGGCAACATTAAAAATGGCTTAAAAATATACATTCAAAAAACCGAGTCTTAGCTCGGTTTTTTATTTATTGATGCATACTTGCCAGCTGTTTTCCTGCATTTTGATATAAATCGAGAGCTTGTTCTTGTTGTGATCGCCCTTTACGCTGTAAATAAAGATCAAGCTTTGGTATTTTTTTTGCGCCAGCATAAATCACAGTATTTTTAGTCAGTAGATACAGTGGATACCACGGCAGTATTCGAGGCTTAAGCCCTAAATTTTTCATTTTTTTACGGCCCATAAAGATTTGGGTAACATCTAAGTGATTCTGGTAGGCTTTCTTCTGCATGAAACGTTTAAAATGTTTATATTCGCGTTCAAATGGTTCTTTGGATAGGCTTACTGCAAGCTGACGACTACTTTCATCCACTTGAGGATGAGCATAATTCATCCATTGCAATAATTTCCAGCCTTCAGACTCTTTATCAATCAGCCAGTGTTCGTCAACACCCATTAACCAGCCTGTATATTTCCAAAAATGCATAATCGCATCGACTTCAGTTTTAGTTGGAAAAATACCGATTGCTCGAATACCTAAAAGCATCACACCGCTGAAAGCAATATTTGTCATTGCCTGATCATATTGGTTAATCGGCATTCCCCAAATATCCCAGTCCCAATCTTTGGATTTTTTTAGATGGTAGCGAACTAAAGAATGGATGAAACGCACAAATATTGTTGAAGTAAAGCCATCATTAAAGCGTTGAAATCCATTCGGCTTAGTAACATCTAGCCACCATTTATGCGTTTCTGCTAAGCGCTTGCCTGCATATTTGCTTAGAGCACCTGTTAAAATTAAAGGTTGATTAAAGCCAGGGTATTGATATCCAGTCATTAGCGCGAGATCACGCATAATAAAAGTGACATTTGCGCCTAAACGATGCGTGAATTGAATTGCACGATCAATTTTTTCTTGATCGAACCAAACAGGCTGTTGTTCCACGAGATCAAAAAATGCTTTGATTTCAGGGACTGGTTTGGGAAGAGCATCTAAGCCTTGATATAAGGCTGTTTCAAAAAGCTTTCGATTTTCGCGTGGATTGGTCATCACCCAATCCATTAAGCGATCCATCGGCACATCACCCGTATGTAAACTTTCATTTAACTCTAAATATTCAGCATAAGTTGGAATGAAGTTTTGATCGGTCATTTTGTGTAGAAGCTTAGACAATAGATCGCTACGCTTCATTCGCTCATATGAAGCCATACGTTTTGGAATGCTAAAATTTGACATGGTGTAATTAATCTGGTTATTGTTTGATCAAAGATTAATATGAATATTTATTCGCATTCAATTCGCATTATTAGAATGGCAGCTATGAGAAAAAGACCACAACAACAAAGAGCAAAGCTGGTAGTCGATAGTATTTTGGAAGCGACTCTGATATGCATTTCTGAAATGGGCCTAGATCAAGTCACTACGCCAAAAATATCTGAAAAATCAGGGGTGAGCGTAGGCTCTATCTATCAATATTTCGAAAATAAAGATCAGATAATTTTAGAATTGTTACGCCGTAAGAGTGAAAACTTAGGTTTGTCACTTAAAGCGCTGGCGATGAATCAAGAAGAAATGGATTTAAAAACCTTAGTCGATGTTAGTCTTCAATTCGGATTTGATGTAATGAGAGAAGATAATGGTTTCTTCTTTGAAGTCCTGAAACATTGGCATGGCTACAACAATTCCGAAGCAGCAAAGGTTTTAGAAAAACATTTTTTTGAAGTTGGTTTATATGTATTTAATCGTTTCTATCGTCATTGGGACTTCGAAACACTTAAGCATAAATCTTTTGTAATTATTAATAGTACCTTGTTCACAATGATGAGGTTTGTAAGCAACAATGATTTTCTTATTTCAGAACAACAGCTTAAAAGAGAACTAAGTGCAATGATTTTGTCTTATTTAGACAGTGATAAGAGTTAAAAGCTCATACAAATAAAAATTATATATAAAAAACATATAGTTAATGTTTATTTGGTTTATTAACTATACAAACAAATAGAAAAGATTGAAAAAGTAGTTGCGTAAGAAAATAAATAGCCTATAATGCACATCCATCGGCGGTGATGTTGATTAAAACTTGTTGAAAAACAAGGATTTAGCTGAATAAGTTGGATCTAAGTTTTGAGAATGAGT